>CAZMYK010000417.1:0-4396 GCA_964570435.1 uncultured Saprospiraceae bacterium
TGGAAAAAGGAATGAAGGATGCTGTTGGTTATGTTCTACCGCTTCGGAGAAATCTAAGCCGTGAGGTATGGGAAAGCTGCACTTGGAATTTCAAAAGAAAGCAGCTATATCTAATTCCGGGTAATTCAGAATTGGGCCTAAGGCTTCCACTTGACCGCCTAGTTTATGACAAAGATGACGTCGACAATATTGTCGTCCCGCCAGACCCCATTGAGAAATCCCAATCCTTTCCGAATAGAGACACCCTAGGTAGTGAGTTGGATAAAAGAAAAGGCAGTGAAAAGGCAGTGAGTGGAGGACCTACTTTCACAACGGCCTTGTGCGTGCAAGTGGTGAATGGAAATCTACACTTGTTCCTCCCCCCGATTAACGAAGCGAATGACTTTATCGACCTCCTGTACTGCATAGAAAAGGCTGCTACGGAATTGAACACACCAGTCATCATCGAAGGTTACCAACCTCCCTTTCACAATGAAATGGTAAAGTTGGGTGTAACACCTGACCCTGGAGTGATAGAGGTAAATGTACACCCCGCTGCATCCTGGACCGAAATCATGACGATCTATGATGAGCTATTCAGGTCGGTGGAAGAAACTGGTCTTGGAACAAATAAGTTTATGATCGATGGAACACACACTGGTACTGGGGGAGGTAACCACATTACTCTGGGGGGAAGAAGTCCTGCAGAAAGCCCACTTCTTCGCAGGCCTGACTTACTCAGGTCGATGCTTAATTTCTGGCAAAACCATCCAAGTCTTTCCTACTTATTCTCTTCTCAATTTATTGGTACTACAAGCCAAGCTCCTAGGATCGATGAAGGACGGCCAGATGTACTCTATGAACTAGAGATTGCATTTTCTGAACTGGAAAGACACCAAGATCCACCGTTCTGGCTAGTTGACAGACTTTTCAGAAATCTGCTCACCGATATCACTGGAAATACTCATAGAGCAGAATTTTGTATTGATAAGTTGTACAGCCCCGATTCCTCTACTGGTCGCCTAGGCATTCTTGAGCTGAGAGGCTTTGATATGCCGCCACACAAGGAAATGTGCCTGGTACAGCTCCTGCTAATTCGTTCGCTGGTCGCTGTATTCTGGTCTAGTCCTTATAAGAACAAGTTGATCCACTGGGGGACAGACTTGCACAACAAGTTTATGATGCAGCACTACATCAAGGAGGACATTCACGAGGTGGTCGACTTCTTGAATAGAAATGGGATTGCCTTTGAAAAGGAATGGTTGGATATCTTTCTAGCATTTAGGTTTCCGCTAATCGGCACAGTTAATGTCGGAGGAATCAATCTTTCATTGCGAAATGCCATAGAACCTTGGATTGTGCTTGGTGAAGAAATGTCTAGTTCTGGAACTGCACGATATGTCGATTCTTCTGTAGAACGGTTAGAATTAATCGTAGAAGACATTGTGCCCGATCGCTACTTCATTCTTTGCAATAAGGTAAAAGTGCCCTTAGTCAAGACCGTTTATTCCAATAAGTATGTGGCGTCTATTCGATACAAGGCTTGGGCACCCTACTCTGCTCTACACCCTACTATCGGTGTAAATTCTCCCTTGGTCTTTGACGTATATGATTCATGGAATGAAAGAACCATCGGTGGGTGCACTTACCATGTTGTGCATCCAGGAGGGAGGTCTTATGATACTTATCCAGTTAATAGTCTTGAGGCTGAAAGTCGAAAATCGACACGCTTCTGGGAATTTAACCACAACCCTAAAACTGATGCCGAGATTGTCAATCAAGGAAGTAATTACAATCAACAGAAAAGCTACATCACTGTTAATAAAAGTACGGAAGAAAAGATCGACTACATCAACATTCCACCAAGCAAGGACTTTCCGCATACTCTGGATCTAAGGAGGCTTTAGACCTTCTTAGTCAAGGCTAGCTTACTGGAAATTCGTTTATATAATAAGCTGGGTTCGGCTTTATGCAACGATTATTAATCTGCTTCCTATTCACTACCACCCCCCTGGGATTCTCCTCCTACAACAAGGGCGCCAGGTGAATTAAGGGTTGATCCTGTATTAAGTTTCAAGGCCTCAAGGGGATAATCACCCACCAATTCTATTGATCCATTATTATTGATAATGCTCTCGTTGAATAAGCCAAGTGAAGTTGCTGCAGGATTGGAAGAATCGACAAATATGTTTCCGTGGTTATTAAGAATCCCACCTGCCTTGTTGTGGATGCCATGGAGGCCACTGTTGTTGATGGATACAAAGGTACCATTAGCGATATTGAGTGTCCCTGAATTCTGCAGAACCGTCTTACTAGGATCGATATTTGTCAATGCGGTATAAGCACTGAGGGTCATTGTTCCCATATTTAAAAGGTATCCCTTCTTAACAGTCAGATAAAAGCTGCTGCCCATATCCATCGAAGCATTAGGTCCTAAACAAAGAGATTTCAAATCCTGTGAGAAAGACTGCGCAGGTCCAAAGCTAGAAATGGCTATGTTCTCCCCTGCCATTCCTACTTCCACATCTTCGCAGGCCCGTGGAACATGTCCCATTGACCAATTTCCTTCATCTGACCATGATGCACCGTCAATAGGACCTGTCCACATGTTAGGTCCTGAATTTAGGCCTTCATCGTAATCACCATCACAATCATTATCTTCGCCATCGCATAATTCTGGCGCGCCATCGTAGATTGTTTCATCAAAGTCAACACAGTCATTTACCTCAAAGCAGTATCCGTCATTGTCAAAATCGAAACCTGCATAGTCAGATGGTCTTTCGTAGAAATTTCCACTGAAAGGAAGCTGCGCGTTGCCGAAAAAAGAAACTTCTCCTTGGTACAGAAATCGCGTATATACTCCTGGGTAGCAAGCAGAGAAATCATTCATTGATAGATTCAGGTAGGTAAGCTTAGAAGCATATGTAAAAAGGGGTAAGGCTCCACTAAGGGAATTACTTGCAAGAGAAAAATTCTCAAGATTTGGGGCAGTGATAAGCTCAGTGGGTACACTTCCCTGTAAGCCATTCGACTCCATAAAGATGGACTTTATGGAGGTCAGATTGACGAAGTCGCTTGGGATCGTCCCTGAAATATTATTACTTGAAAGTTGTATACTCTCCAGTTCAAGTAGAGGGACCAGGGCATTACTCAGACTACCTGAAAGGTTGTTATTGATCAAACTAATTCCTGTCACTTGCTCACTCACATTGCATGTCACACCATACCACTCACAATAGTTGCAATCACTTCCGGCAGCACCATCTGACCAGCCCTCAGAATTGGTCCATCCACTACCATTCATGTCATTGTAAAAGTCAATAAGCGCCTGTGCTGCATCATTACAAGGGAGACTAGTAGAATAGGCACAAATTCCGAACTCACCTTCACTACCTGATTTTGAGACCACTCGAATTAGAATGTCCGAATTCGCTAGACCCACGTCATTGATTTCTATTTTCGCATGATTGCCTGCACCACTATTATCATCACATGACTCAGCTAGCAAGGCGCCACAAGATCCAGAATATGCCTGCATTAGCATGTCTGTTAGACCACTTGTCACTTGGCTTGTTTCTATGCTTAGGACTCCGTCACTAGGTACTTCCACAATGTACCAAACGTCCTTGCCATCGGCGCTACCTCCGCATGAAAAACCAGGCATTGCTTGCGATTCGGTAGCGTAAATATTATCACCTAGGGTAGCAACACAAGCTATTGTTGGTGTTAATCTAATTCCATCCTCACAATCGTTGTTATTTGGTGGAACACCAATACAGGCTTCTGAACCACCACAATTAGAATTTGAGAATCTAGAATACATCCTTTCTCTGACAAGTGGATGAAACCCAAGGTTAAGATTTACAGATGAACTTGTTGCAACATGGCAGTATGACATGATGGTAGCATTTTGCGGACCTGGCAGAACTAGATTCAAAGAATCATAGCAGCTTCCAGTGTTATTGCCAGAATTGTGAGCCCATACATTTCCACAATCATCTATTTGCGTACCATTTCCATTCCAGACACAATCATGTGTATGGTTAGCACCAAAATTATGGCCCAGTTCATGCGCGATCACATAGATATTCCAGGTAAAGGTCCCATATGTTGTACCTCCAGAGCCAAGATTCCCACTTACTCCTACATTGTATGAGTTGGAACAAAGGACATTAAGGTAGGCCCTCCCGCCTCCAATACCTCTACCACTTAGCAAGTGTGCCAATCGACCGTTGAAGCCCTGGTTACTCATGCTATCTCTAAATGCACTAAGTGCCTTAGCGGTATTGTTCTCCACGGTATAAGGATCTGCTGCATTGCTTGTGTAGACTTTAATCCCTGATACCGAAATTGGTGTATCTGCATCATTAAAAAATATGGACACATCAGAAAATATGAAAAAATTGAATAAATTTTT
>CAZMYK010000418.1:0-2338 GCA_964570435.1 uncultured Saprospiraceae bacterium
TCGCCAGATACGTTTCATCGAAAGTCATCTTTTGACATTCGTCTCATCTTTTAGTAGTATGCAAATGTGGTATTTGAAACTCGCAAATTTTCTGATGACTTCTGCCAGTGACTAGTCAAGGACCGATACTATTGCCTTCTTTCCTTTTACTTTTTGATGCTTGGTCCTTTTTACCACTTCGTCAGCCTTTCCAAATCTTACTGCAGCCAAAGAATAGGCCTCCTTCACTTCGACCAGACCAAGGTCGTCCTTGCTCAAGGAGCCGATCTTCAGTAGAAATCCTACAATGTCTATCTTTCTAATTTTGTCCCTGGTCCCCTTGCTTATTTTTATGGTCACCCAATCTGGAGCTTTGATCTTCTTAGTCACCAGATCTAGGGGCTCTTCCATAGGTGGAAGCGTGAAAGGAAGTTTGTCCTCTGGGTGAGAGATGACATATACATTTCCGATGTTGTTCATTCGCGCTGTTCTACCATTTCGATGGATAAAGATTTCCTCTTGGATGGGCATATGGTAGTGCACAATATTTTTCACCTGAGGAATATCTAGTCCACGACCTGCCAAGTCGGTTGTGATTAATATCCGTGTAGAGCCATTTCTAAATTTACTAAGAACATTCTCTCTTCCTACCTGATCTAGTCCTCCATGAAATATATCGCATTGCAGGCCCTTTTCCAGTAGAGCTTCTCTTATCCTTTGTGCACTTTCTCTGAAGTTGACGAAGACGAAGGTAGATTCATCTCCGATTTTTAGGATGAGAGCGAGCAGGGTTGAAACCTTGTCCTTTGATGGGGAGGGAATTTCATAGTAAGTAAGACCTCCCTGATCTTTTTCCTTCACGAAGTCTAGCACCTGTGCATCAAGAAGGGGCACAAAGGAAGGAATTTCCAATCCCTTGGTCGCTGACGTAAGAATATATTGAGGCTTATATCTAAGGTATTCTATAATAGATTGCATTTGCTTATGAAATCCCATTTCAAGCGTCTTATCGAATTCGTCAAGCACTAAAAATTGGATACTTAGTGGATCGATATTACCTCTTTCTAGGTGGTCAAGGATCCTACCAGGTGTGCCAGTAATTATTGTGGGTTTGCTTTCAAGGGCTTTTTTTTCAAATCTAACAGGATGACCTCCATAACAGCAGGTAGCGTTAAATCCCATCGCAAGGTTACTAACTACAGAGTTAATCTGCTGAGCTAATTCTCTGGTAGGAGCAATGATGAGGATTTGCTCTATGTTTTCACTCGGGTCAACTTGGTCCATGATGGGAAGTAAGAATGCAATGGTTTTTCCTGAACCTGTTAGCGATAAGAGGATGGTGTCTTGACCACTTGGTATCATGTGAAATGCCTTTTCTTGCATTTCATTGAAGTCTGTGATATCAAGCTTGACCTTGGCTTTCGAATAAATATCCATGGTCGAATATAGCACTAAAAAGACTATTTGAGATCCGAAGCCTTTAAATTTGGCAACTTTTGAGAGTGTTCAATCACGACCAGTAGAGCTTAAATATCAACATGAATTTATCTTCGAGTAGGGGTAATTGGTCGGCTATTTGTCTTTCTTTCGTAATTAACAGTATCCCATCTCTAAGATGGAATCATGGAATTACACCTTTGACACCTCGAAGATTTACTCTGATTGAAGGGATGACGCCTTTAAGACATTTAAAAAATGTGTCCTTTGAAATGAGTTGAGTCTTAACCATGATCAATAATTAGCAACACCTTGAAAAGTAATTATTGAACTGTAAATTATAACATTCGACAACACTTTTAAATGATGAGAACACTTCACGCTGGTCTACGGACCCTTCGTTCCCCTATTCCATTAATTGTATTTCTTGTGCTTTCAGCGTTCAACTTGGCCTCTGGGCAAGCTTGCGTTGGAACAGAGTACATTATTGATTTTGAAACATATCCAGATGGAACACCTATAGGTGTCGGGGATGTAATTTCAGATCAATTTGAGGCCGCCTACGGAATTACTTTTTCCTCGCGCGTAAGTTCAGCTGCTAATGCAGCAATAGATCCAAATACACCTCTAGTCATATTTGATTCCTCTGAACCACAATTTGGTGTGGGATTTGCGAATGATCCTTCTAACGGTGATTGTGATCTGGGAACTCCGAGTTTCGAGTGTCCAAATCGTGATTTAGGTCCGGATGTTGATGATGATTGTGATGGAGACTATCCGGGAGAAGCAACAGGGAGTAATGCCGGTGGTGAAATGAACTGTTCGGCATTGAATAATATACTCATCTTTGAAGAGCACTTTGTGGATCAGTACAACAATGACTCCATTGCTAATGGCAATATGTCAACTGATCCGATGAATC
>CAZMYK010000418.1:2348-4392 GCA_964570435.1 uncultured Saprospiraceae bacterium
ATGGTCGTGATGATGCTCCTGATGATCAAGGAGGGTTTTTGCGAATGGATTTTGCAAATGCTTTTGATCTTCAGCAGATCGGCTTTGTGGATGATGCGGCAGGTACCTTTGTAGTAACAAAGTCTGACGGAAGCCAAGAGACTGTGACTTTCACCGCAAATGATGATAATGACACGGTACTAGTTAACCTTAACATACAGGATGTAGTAAGGATTGATTTTGCTCAGAATGGCTCTGGAGCAATTTCCTCACTTAATTTCTGTGATAGAGTTACTGGAGAGATTGGTGAGCAACTTTACATAGACACTGATGGAGACGGAATGTTCACAGCTGCGGACGAGCCTATTGCTGATGTAGATGTTATTCTTACTTTTCCTGATGGTTCTATGGATACTGTTGCGACTGATGCAGATGGAAACTATTTGTTTGAAAATGTACCAGACGGTACTTACACTGTCACAGTCGATACTACTGATCCTGACTTTCCAAGCGGCGCAGTAAATACAGTTGACCCAGAAGGCGATAATAACAATATGTCTACTGTTGTGATGGATGGTGACAACGATAGCGAATTAGGAGAAAATTTTGGATATGTAATCCCATCTAGCATAGGAGATTTCGCATTTATAGACTATGAGAATGATGGGATCTTCAATAATAATGATGCACCTCTAGCTGGAGTGGAAGTTAGCATTAGCAATGCTGCAGATGGAAGTTCAGTGACAGACCTTGATGGTGTAGCACAGACGTCAGTAACAACTGGCATGAACGGACTGTACTTGTTCGATAACCTGCCTCCAGGTGAATACATTATCACCTTTAGTGAGCCTGACAATTTTGACTATACGACGTCAGACGTAGGAGGTGACGAAACAATAGACTCAGATGCCGGAGAAGGAGCAAGTGCAGGTGCGAGTTCAACAATAAGTTTAGACAGTGGGGTTGATACAACTACAATAGATGCGGGTTACATTGGTGTAGGTAGCATCGGAAATCAGCTCTTTGTTGATGTGGACGGAGATGGCGTATACACACCGGGAACAGATGAGCCAATAGCAAACGCAACCGTCACCCTGAGCTTACCAAGTGGAGGCACTTTGACGGTTGATACCGATATGGACGGAAACTACCTATTCGATGACCTACCCCTAGGAAATTATACAGTGGCAGTAGATCCAGCAGACATTCCTATGGGCTTGATCCAGACTGTTGATCCAGATGCTATGATTGATAACATGAGCAGTGTTATGCTGACTGAATTAGAACCTGATGCCTTGGAAGAAGATTTTGGATATGTGGCTCCTGCAAGCATTGGTAACTTTACCTTTATCGATTACAATGGAGATGGACTTCAGACAGGAGATGACCCTCTTGCTGGTGTGATGGTAACACTTTTTCAACAAGGTGGTGGTGTCATTACAGACCTCAATGGAGATGCTGTGGACCCTACAACTACTGGTCCGAATGGGGAATACTTATTTGACAACCTGCCTCCAGGAAATTACCGAGTTTTATTTGGGACTGTCACAGATTATGATAGAACCGTGGCTGAATCAGGAAGTGATGATGCGATAGACAGTGATGCAAATGTTGGTACAGGAACCAGCCCTTTCTACTTCTTAGAAAGTGGCGACGATACCCTTGTTGTAGATGCAGGATACATCGGAACTGGTAGCATAGGAGACCAATTCTTTGTAGATGTAGATGGTGATGGTGTATACACTATGGGAGTGGATGATCCGATTGGAGGAGTTGATGTGACACTAACGCTTCCTAATGGACAAACGATTACAACTACGACAGATGGTAGTGGACAATACTCATTTACTGGATTAGCAGATGGAAGCTATTCCGTTGCATATGATCCGAACGATATACCACCTACTTACCAACAAACAGTAGAGGGAGATGGTAGTGTCAATAATATGTCATCACTTACTCTTACTCCTGGAGAGAATAACACAGGAGAAGACTTTGGTTTCGTAGAATCAGCAAGTATCGGAGACTTTACCTTCATTGACTATGAGAATGATGGGATCTTTAA
>CAZMYK010000419.1:0-4390 GCA_964570435.1 uncultured Saprospiraceae bacterium
GAAAATCTCCATTATTTCGCTAATCTGAAAATTACTATTGTAAGGGGGAAATTGTGATGTAAAAAAGTGACTTTGAGCAAGAAATTAGGCAATGAAATTTGTCCCTAACAGGATTTATTGACATTACTTTGGACTAATCCATTAGTAGATGAAGTGCTTCTTTTTCATAATTCTAAGCCAGCAATTGAATTCGATATTGCTGCCTATTTGGATAAGCTATTTTCTAGTTTTTTGATACACCTTTGTCATTAAGTGCTCTTCTGAGCTTTGCAAGTCTTGCTTATTCGGCAGGCTGCTATGCACAAACGGAAAGAAACTAAGCAGTGCTAAGTTCTGAAGACATCCCAACCTGATAGCCCTTCTTAGAAAAACAAGAAGCGCGAAATCAATGATTTCGCGCTTCGCGCCATTTAATACTAGGCAAAAAAAAGGAACCCGCTCTAACCAACGGGCTCCGTAGAAAAAATTCTCACTTTTTTCTAAAAAACTATTGCTTCTTGAAAACGAGAGGAACAGTATAGATTTCATTTTGCTTTACTTCCTCTGTTTTTAACTTCTTATAATTCAATTTGCTCTTGATTCTAGATGCCATTTCCTTCGAAGAAACATTAACCACTACGATTTCATTGTCAGCATTCACCATGAATTGCACGTAGGCTCTTTCATAAGTATTCTCCAAGTCTGAAATGTCAATCTTACTGACCAAGCTGACGATCTCATTTCTAATGTCAGTTGGATTATTGTCTCCAGTGTTTGCGAATGCGCTAACGCTGGTAAATAAGGCACATATGATCGCTGCAAAAAATAATTTTGATTTTTTCATTATATATTTAATTAAAGATATTTTACTAAAATTTTAAGTTATCTAATTGATTTACAATTGATTAAGATATTTACTTTGTATCTAATGATACGGCCATATCAAATACACACTAAAGACGTAAGCAGCTTTCAATAAGTTGCATCGCTCCGCTCAAATTCTATATTCTTAATGAAAAACCAGACCAATCCAAGCAGAAACAAGACGACCAATATTGAGCCTCAGACCAGCGAAAATTGTGAATATTATATTGTAATAAAGTGGTTAAGGATTGGATTAAAACGATAACTGACTAAGGTATAGTAATTTAGAATCATCCCTTAAAGTAATACCTGTACTTGCGTCTAACACATGTTATAAACAAGCACCTCTTTGCACGGATTACCAATCTTCTGTTATTGAAAAATATTGGAAATTCAGAAAGTACTGATCCTTATGCTAGAGCAATGCAAGTCCAGACTGTTTATTACCCATATCTGTAGCTGAGAGGTAGGTTATCTTAAAGTCTGTCCAAAAAGGGATCTTATCGAAGAAAATCTTGCATCCTTCTGGCTACTTGCACAATGAAGCAGCGAAAACTACCGAATTCCCGGGCATCAATGTATATGCAGCAAACAAAAAAAGGAGCCCGCTCTAAGCAGCGGGCTCCTCAGAAAAAATGCTTACTTTTTTCTACTAAAACTATTGCTTCTTAAAAACCAGTGGCACAGTATAGATCTCATTCTGCTTTACGTCCGCTGTTTTTAGCTTCTTATAATTTAACTTGCTTTTGATCCTAGATGCCATTTCCTTCGAAGAGACATTGACAACTACAATTTCATTGTCGGCATTCACGATGAACTGAACATAGGTTCTCTCATAAGTCTTTTCCATGTCAGAAATATCGATCTTACTCACCAAGCTTACGATCTCACTTCTGATGTCTGTTGGATTACTGTCTCCAGAATTTGCTGATGCGTTAAGGCTGGTAAACAAGGCACATATTATTGCTACAAAAAATAATTTTGAACTTTTCATTACAGATATTTTTTTAAGATTAATAACTAAGATTTATTAGTTATCTAATTGATTTACAATGATTAAGATATTTACTTTGTATTGAATGATACGGCCGTATCGGATACACTTTAAAGACGGAGGAAGTTCGGATTAGTTGCACAAGACGCTTTCAATTTCTATCACTTTATCAAAAAATAAGACGAATCCAAGCAGAAACAAGACGACCTATAAATTCAACAGGAATCCTGTTTGAACGAAAATTGTTAGTTCAGTAAGTAGGCTGTGCAAAAAGTGCAGTGGACGGTAAAAACTAAAACACAATCACATGGGATACTCAGGTCAACCAATGGTTTCAGTGCAAAACAATCGGAATTTAGTGGGAAAAAGGTTTGGGACGTCGGTAAGAAGTCGATACTATTTCGCAAGAAAAAAGGTTCCGGTGACTTAATGGACAAGCTATCGCCCTATGAAAAAGATCAAATCGCAAAACGTCGTAAAAGACATTTATCTAAGTATAGAAAAGCCCTTCTCCTACGCAACATATTTTCGACCAGCCTGTTTGTAGTAATTGTATATATTTCAATATACATTATTATAAATACATAAAAAATCAAATTATGGCTATTAGACTTGGGGAAATAGCCCCAAACTTTACAGCAGAAACAACCGAAGGAAGCATTAATTTCCATGACTACATAGGAGATGGATGGGTGGTTCTTTTTTCTCATCCAGCAGACTTTACACCAGTGTGTACTACTGAACTAGGAACAGTTGCTAGACTCAAAGGAGACTTTGAAAAGAGAAATACTAAAGTCATTGCCCTAAGTGTCGATCCTATTGAGGACCACACAGAATGGGTGAAGGATATTAATGAGACCCAGAACACGGTGGTGAATTATCCTTTGATTGCAGACAAGGATCGATCCATCGCTGAACTGTATGACATGATTCATCCTGGAGCTGCTCAGAAAGCGACTGTGAGATCAGTCTTTGTGGTAGGGCCTGATAAAAAAGTAAAATTGACCTTGACTTATCCACCTTCAACAGGAAGGAACTTCCAAGAGATCTTGCGCGTGATCGATTCACTACAATTGACAGCCCACCATTCTGTTGCAACTCCTGCAGACTGGAAACATGGAGAAGACGTTGTGATATCCCCTTCAATCTCAGATGAGCAGATTCCCGCAAAATTTCCTAAGGGACACACTAAGATCAAGCCATACCTTAGAATTACACCTCAGCCCAATTTGTAGTCTACTTTACTTTTGGACCATGAATTAGAAGATAGCTGACACTTGCCATGCAAGTAATCTTACATAAAGCCTCGGAATTAAAAATTTCGGGGTTTTTTATTGCGGGACTTTTTTTGACTCTGTGTCAAATATTACGAAAGTGTTTAAGTAACCAAATATCGATTTAGAATAATGACGGGAAAATCAACTATTTTCTCCGTACTTCTCACAGTATGGGGCCTGGCAGCAGTATGCCAATCTACAACGATCGGAGTAAAGATCGGGAACAACGGAAACATCAGTTTTAACAACAAGTACAAGTCTGGAAATTACACAGAGCTGTATCAATTTGGGAATGGCTACCAAGGTGGTGTCCATATAGATCAACGTTTGTTCAGTTTCTTAAGTATCCGCGGAGAAGCGACCTATATGAATTCCAGCTTCGAAATGGATCATTCATCACACTGGCCTGGCGACTACTTGGGAAGAGAAAACTACTTCTACGAGGAAATAATCATCAATACTTCGGCCTTTGACTTTTCGGGAAATCTTGTGGTCCACCTAGGACCAGTAAGCTTGGGAGTGGGACCAGAAATTTCTATGATCACGCAAGCAAATGGAAGAGGTGCTCGCTACTACTTCTCTGATCCTAACTATGACGGAAGGGCACAACGAGTACAGTATCGCTTCTTTGCCAATCGCAAGCAAGTCTACAATCTTGAAAATGAAAACGAGAAATTCTCATACGATGCGAACAGAATCATGTATGGACTAGATATGAATATCAGTGTGCTAGTTTACAAGGCCTTTGCCATCCAAGCCAAGGTTTTCTACCCTACCAATGAATTTGTAGAGAGTTTTATTGGTATCAACAATGACCATATCAACCAACAAACCGTCAATGCACAGTTGAATGTACTATACAGCTTCCCTCTAATCAAGAGTGGGAGACGACTACCATTTAAGAAGAAAAAGAAAAGAAGATAAATTAATTTCTTAATCCACCAGCCTACATCTAATTAGATAAAGATCTAATTCCAATAGTACCTTCCTAGTTGCAAGATTATTGTTGAAGTATGGGTGTTAAGCTGGTGGATTTTTTTCTACAGAAAATGTAATTCCTTGTTTTCAGCCCTATCTTTATAAGAACTTATTACCTCGTTCAGAAAAGGAATGGCAACAAAAGATGACTTATCAAGGCTGGAAAGACTAACTTCAATCCTGACTTTCTTGCAGTCCAAACGCCTCCTCACATCCGCAGACATTGCAAAGAAATTTAATGTCAGCAAGAGAACCGCTTACCGTGATATCAAGGCCCTGGAAAAATCTGGCATACCGA
>CAZMYK010000420.1:0-4386 GCA_964570435.1 uncultured Saprospiraceae bacterium
AAAATGTTGTCAATAATCTTAAGTCATCAGGTGTCGTAGTAGTGGTCTCAGCTGGGAACAGTGGAAGAGATGGATGCGAGACGATTAGCAATCCGGCAGCCATTTTTGAAAACAGCCTAACCGTTGGATCTACCAGTGCAAATGACAGCATTTCCGATTTTAGTAGCAAGGGCAGTGTAACTGTAGATAGTACAGGTAGAATGAAACCGAATGTTTCGGCCCCAGGAGGACAGGTAAGATCAAGTATTCGAGGTGCATCATATGCCACTTTCAGTGGGACAAGCATGGCTGGCCCCCATGTGGTCGGTCTGGTGGCCCTGCTCATTTCTGCAAAGCCTGAGCTTGCTGGCCAGGTTGAAAAAATCGAAGACATCATAGAATCAACAGCAGTTGGGAAAATAGCTCAAAACGATTGCGGTGACGTAGCTGGCACAATGATTCCGAACAACACCTACGGCTACGGACGAATCGATGCACTCGCAGCAGTGCAGAAGGCACTATCTATCAGTTCTGCGGAAGATCTAAATCTAAAGCTTGCAGCCAAGGTTTATCCTAATCCAACAAATGGCTGGGTCCACTTTGTCCTAGATAACATCGAGGGAGCAGCAATACTTGAAATTTATTCTGTAACAGGGGAGTTGATGCATAGAAGCAGCCTTGATACTGCTCATTCATTAAAACGATCAAGCATTACTCTTTCTGGAATTGATTCTGGTGTGTACGTATATAAGATCAGTGATAATATACACACACTAAGTGGCCGGATAATAAAGCTTTAGCCTGATTAATATGCTAGCATCTGCGGCTTAGAAAGTTACTTTGAGCCCGATCCCTTGTCCTTTAATACCGAGCTCAAGAATTGTTTCATTGATGGCCTGAGTGTTTCTAGCATTCAAGAGGTAGGCTAGAAGGTCAAAAGTAAAGAGGAAGGTCCCTTGTAGGATCAAAGAATTCCCAAACCCCTTCCAGCGATCTGCCTGAGCCTGGTCATTCAGTGCCCTTTCTCTGAAATAGAAACCACCAACGATGTATCCAATATCAAGACCGGCATTGAAGACTAAGGACTTGCTCAATGCCTGATTCTTCTTTAGTAGACCCATTCCGCTAACATCACTTTTTCTCAATCTCTGCGATCCCAGATATCCTGCAAAGGCTATACCAGCGTTAATTGCACCCCACCCCGCATTCATTTGATGAAAATTTCTTGCCACTCCATCAGTCGTTGCCATTCCAATTCCTCCAGAAATGACATTTGCGATGCCCCAGCTTCCTAAGACGACCATTGCTTTCTTTTGAAAATCTGCTTGCTGATCAGTGTACATCCTCCAAGTATCTTGGCTCTGCAACACATCTCTAGTGAGACAGATTATACTGAATATTAAAAAGCCAGTTCCTATGATTTTTGATATCATATCCTGTGCATTTATAGAAGACATTGAGAACTATCCTAGCTACGACTATAGTAACTCGTTCGCTAGATTCGCCAATTCTGACCGCTCCCCCTTCTCTAATTTGATGTGGGCAAAAATCTTCTTGCCTTTGAACTTATCAATTAAATAGCTAAGACCATTACTGTGGGCATCCATGTAGGGAGAATCGATTTGATAAATATCCCCTGTGAAAATTATCTTTGTGCCTTCTCCAGCCCTGGTGATAATTGTTTTGATTTCATGAGGAGTTAAGTTTTGGGCTTCATCGATAATAAAGATGACATTGGAAAAACTTCTTCCTCTTATAAAGGTCAAAGCAGTAAGGCTTAATTGGCCACTTTCTTGTAAATCTTCAAGTGCCTTGCTCTTACGCTCGTTTTCTCTGAATTGTGACTTAATGAATTTCAGGTTGTCCCATAAGGGCTGCATGTAAGGCGAAATCTTGTCTTCAGCGTCACCGGGTAGGAAGCCAATGTCTCGATTACTCAGTGGCACAATCGGACGAGAAAGGATAATCTGGTTGTAGTTCGACTTCTGCTCAAGGGCGGCTGCAAGTGCCAACAAGGTCTTGCCTGAACCGGCGATCCCTTGCAAGGCGATTAATTTGATGTCATCATTCAGCAAGGCATCCATGGCGAAGGTCTGCCCGGCATTCTTTGGTTTCACACCGTAAGCATACTTCTTATCTACCCGTTGGAGCGTATCTGTGCTTTCGTCATACCTGGCCAGCGCCGTCTCTGTGCAATTATTTAAGATGTAATAGCCATTGGCCATTTTAGACCCATTGAGTATCCCTCCCTCCGGAATGCTCTTCTTCTGATACAAGTCTCGAATTATGTCAGAAGAAAGGTTGTGAAATTCAGGGGTCTTATTAGAAAGTTCCTCAAGGTCTTCAACCTTGCCCGTCTGATAATCCTCAGAACCCAATCCCAAAGCTCTGGCCTTAAGGCGCAGATTGATATCTTTTGTAACTAGAATTACGGACTTACTTCTGCTCTTTTCGTGGAGGCTAAGCGCCACATTAAGAATCGTATGGTCATTTTTGACTGATCCGAAAACCTGCTCCGCATTGGTCTTCAACTTAGACGATGGCGATTGAATCTTAATCTTTCCCTTCTTCGCACCTAGACTCTTCCACGTATTCAGACCCGTCTTGCCAGATAAGTCATCCAACATACGAACAACCATACGGGCTTCGAAATTCTTGGTTTCCGTTCCAACCTTAAAATTGTCTAGCTCTTCAAGGACCGTGATAGGAATGACAACGTCGTGCTCTTGGAAGTTGTGGATGGCGTTATGATCAAAAAGTAAAACTGAAGTGTCAAGTACGAAAAGTTTTTTTCTCTCCTGGCTCATATTAAAACTTTGCTTAATATTACAAAAATATATAATATCTAGCTAGGAATAAGAATTAATTTTAGATCGAAATGGCAGTAAGTTAGCACAAGGAAAGAATAAGCTTGAAAGCTAAAAAAGCGAATTACGTATCTAGCTATCTAAGGATCAAATACTTGGATTAATCTAAGACAAGTTCGCCGGGGAAATAAATATTAGCACGACAGAAAAAATATTTCTACTAGCCATCACTAAGGCTTTTACATATGCAGAACTTGTCATGTTACCTTGATTGCTAGCATTCACAATTCAAATAAATGAAAATTGGAGGCCGTATCCACAACGACAAAATGAGATAAGGAAATTCAAATATGGAAATTTATTGATTATTATCAGAATACATATTATGTTTTTTCATAATTTGTGCCAAAATCACGATACTACTTGCCTTCAAAGAAAAAGAAGAAACAAAACAAAGTAATTCCACCTACCATTCAGAAGGTAGATAAGGTCATTGCAGAAAAATGGGTAATGATTGGCATATTCATCTTCTCCTTTCTGCTTTATGGTGCTTCGATTCTTTATGACTTTACGCTTGATGACGCTATTGTAATTACGGAGAATGAGTTCACCCAAAAGGGCATTGCAGGCCTCGCTGACCTATTCAACAAGGACACATTTCATGGTTTCTTTGGGGAGGCTGGCAAGGACAAGTTGGTTTCCGGTGGCCGGTACCGGCCATTCACACTCGCAATGTTTGCAGTAGAAAGAACCATTTTTGGAAGTGCCCCGTGGATTCATCATCTAGTGAATATTTGTCTATACGGATTCCTAGGAATCCTTTGCTACAAGCTAGTATACCGACTACTCCAGGGACACCCACAGGTGGAGCACTCGCAGTTGATTGCGATCTCTGCGGCTGTGCTTTTCATTGCCCATCCGATCCATTCGGAGGCCGTTGCTAACATTAAGGGAAGAGACGAAATCATGGCAATGTTGTGCTCCTTGGGAGCACTATATATCCTCATACGAAGGCCCTTAGAATTCTTAAAAATCCAGGATTACGTGTTTGCAGCAGGTATCTTTTTGATAGGTCTGCTGAGCAAGGAAAACGCCATCACATTTGTCGCAGTTGCCCCCCTTGCAGCGTGGATTTTCTACACAAAGCCGATTAAGATCGCCCTCCCTTTTCTAGCTTCAGCGATTGTATTTATGATCATTCGAACAGCAGTGATTGGCTTCGACATGGGGGCAAGTGCATCAGGAGAACTCATGAACAATCCCTACCTAAAAGTATCAAATGGTCAATACATCGCATTTTCACCAACTGAAAAGCTAGCTACAATTTTCCATACTCTATGGAACTACCTTTCACTTTTGGTATGGCCTTGGCCTCTTACTCACGACTACTATCCCAATCATATTAATGTGAAGACTTTTTCTAATGTAAGTTCCATTTTGGGAGTTATTCTCTATGCGGGAATTGTTCTAATATCTATAGTAGGGATCGTTAAAAAGAAGGTCTGGTCGTTCTTCACTGCATATTACATCATTACGATTAGCATTGTTTCGAACCTTGTCTTTCCGATTGGAACTCATATGTCAGAACGATTCATTTTCA
>CAZMYK010000421.1:0-2236 GCA_964570435.1 uncultured Saprospiraceae bacterium
TAATATTCGAAGCAAAAAGAGACAAACCAATCAAGCCCCAACCAAAAGACCGACCACCCAGAAAGAGATCTTCACCTGTCTTAGTTCTTCTTGACACCACAAAGCCAATTCCAAGAACCAAAAGGAAGTAGGCAATAATGATGGTGATGTCAATATTCGAAATCGTAGATGTAAACATATTTTAGGACTTTTGCAGAACGACCATCCCACTTGCCGGTACTGGCAAAGAATGAATTCCTTTTGTAAGTTTTAAGTTTTTTTGTGCAAGCAAGTCTCCCTTGCAATTAAATGTTTCAGCCTCATACGAAGCAAACTCATTTATTTCAATAATCAGCCTTTCCACCATCTGCCCGTTAATCAGATCTACCTCGTCGTAGGATGTGTCTAGATGAATGCAAGTATCTTCGTAGATGCCGTATATACATTTCACTTCGTTTGAGGCTGAAAGTATGGGATAGTTGGCAAGTGGTTTCAAGGCCGTAAATTTCCCATCAAGTAGGATCTTTCTGTTTGACAACCAATACCTTGTATAGAAAGAAACCATCTCAAGATGGTCCTTGGGCAGGTCATTGAGTTTAACAGATAACTGGGGAACAGAAAACAGGATCGATGTAAATTGCAAGGCCGCAAGTTCCACGGCTTCTTCCATATTCCAAGTCAACATATCCGAATGTACGGCAGAAGCACCGCAAAGCATCTTTACATCTGTTGTACGCACACGGTTCATTAGTGAATCGTAGGGACAATCGAAGGCCCTAAACATATTTCCCAAGTGTTTCAACATGGGACTAATGTATTTCTGCCGAAATTCAATTAAGACTTCCGGTTTTATAGCTGTCAATGCCAACTTAATCTCGCAAATAAGTAATTCCACACCATGATTCACTGATAAGGTATCTCTTCCGGCTAGTTGCTCCATTTCAGTTTCCGGATAGATTCTAAAGTCGTCAATAAAGTCCAACTTAAAGCCATCTAGGTCCCAGTCTCGAAGTGCTACTACGTACCTTTCTATCAGATGCTGCCGCACCTCTGGAAAGCGAATGTCGAAGACTGGCGCCCAAGGATGCGATTCAGTAAGAAACTTGCCCTTGAATTTCTTGTAAGCCTTAGACTTCTTACCACAAAAAGGAACCGAATACCAAAACATCAGCTTCATTCCTATTGCATGAATTTGAGATACAAAGGCATGAATATCGGGAATTCTGACAGGCTCCCAATCACCTGTAAAGTCATATCCACGCGCACCATCTGTTGTCTGCCATCCATCATCCACTATGATTACTTCATAACCTAGCTCCTTACTCCTTCTGCACTCGCTCAAAAGCTCCTCTTCGCTAAAATTCTGGTGGTAGGAATACCAAGTGGAGTAAAGCGGAAGTCTTGCCGACTCCGGTATCGGCATCAGGTCATAAGGCAGGCGCGTCTCCAGCCATTTTCCAGCCGATTGAATTGCATCTGAAAAGCCACAACTTCGATAGTCTAAGCGAATTTTGCAACTGTAGGCATCAAGTTCTAGTACGTCGTCATCAAAAAATGTTAGTGTAAAATACAAGTGATTGTCTTCTTCTTGAATAGAAGCTTCGAAGTGAATGGTATTGATCACATCACTGGCACTGACCGTTAAGATATTCTCATCCTTATGCCCGAAAACGCAAACAACTGGAGCATCTACAGATATTCGCGATGACAAGGGTGGCAACTCCCAATCTGCGCGGATTCGCTTGTCAAGGAGACTTCCAGGTGTCCAAACTCCTTTAACCCCCACGGCAGGTACTTTCCATTTTATGGTCACTGGACTCGTCGTGGATGACTGGCCGCATTCAAGGAGATAGGTTGAAATGAGGGATTCTTCTGCTATGCAGGTGAATACAAAGTCCTTGGACGGTTCTTTGAAAACTTGGGGCTTGTCTGCAATTCTAACTTTACGATCTACAATTTTCATTCTGTCACAAATGCCAATATTAGAAATTTATAATGGAATATACTTAATTATTCCATACCAAATTCTTTGCATTGGACTTTTTGTAACATAAAAATATAACAGTCCTCGCTTTATGTTCCTAGTTCAGGGTAAATGCAGACAAATAAATTTTCAGCAATTTTAATCGAACAGCGGCAGGCAGTCAAAGGGAAGTCGTGCTTTGCTTCGAATAATTGTAGTAGCCAACAAATGAATTCACGTCAGTTAAAGGCAAAAGACATCATCTCGAGGACGATGTCAAGGGATGGTCCTAGA
>CAZMYK010000421.1:2246-4375 GCA_964570435.1 uncultured Saprospiraceae bacterium
CTTCTTCCAAGCCACTATAGTAGAGCATCATCAATTCTTCGTCTTTGCTAATTATACTATAAGAAGCCTTAATAATTTTATAATAGCGTTCCAAATCTGTATTGACCGGGAGTACATTCACTTCGATTTTCCTACAGTATTTTTCAAACATTGGAAAATCGAAGAGGCAGTAAGTGGAGGGATTATTAAGAGAAAGTAGAAGGCTAGCAGAATAATAGTCCTGTCTATGCGTATTGGCCTTGAGATCCCTTTTCTTAATTTCTTGGAAGATCATATCGCAATGATGTATGAAGCGATTAGCCCTCATAATTAGCATCCTTTCCTCGTTTAAGAGGTCCTTAATTGCCGTCCAAAATAAATCAGGATTGGTCTTAGCAAGTGACAGCAGGCTTGACTTGATAGAGTGCACCTCACCTCCCCATAGTCTTCCCGATATCTTATTCTTCAAACTTTCTTGCAAGATGGGTGCTAGGTGCATCTCATCTAGGTCGAAGTGCTCTTGCCAATTCCGCACACATCTTCTGAAAAGTGAATCTGGAACTAGCGCTGCATCCTGCAAGGCTTCCTTAAAAGAATCCTTAAGTTCAAGAATTAGATTAACCTTCATTGACGTGAAATTAAGAAATCACTTTTCTTATCCAAAAAATAAGGATCCTGCGGAACTGGACTGCAACCCTAGTGAGGGATTATATGATTGTGAAATATTGACCTCCTATTTCTACTTGCTTTTTGGATTATCGTGAAGCACCAAAGGAGCTTCTTCTTGTGGCACTTCTGCTAATATCTTCTGGTGTAAGGATACCAATAAGCTTATTCTTCTGGACAATCGGGATGACTTGAAAAAGGATAGATCTCAAAATCTCAACTGCCATAGAAATCGAGTCGCCTGGTGATAGTCGAACTAGTCTTGTGTGCATAATCTCAGAGACTAGATGGTGCCTAAGTCGGAGGTTCTGGTGAGGCCCTTTGTCCCCGTCGTTGATCTTAGAGCCCTTGAAATATTCAAAATCTTGCGCAGTTATCAGGCCTTGGAATTCACCCTCCTTTTCGACTGCAATTAGATCAACTCCCTTCTTTTTCATTAATTTCTCAGCCCTACCTATGCTGATATCGCCGCTGATTCTTACAAAGGTATTAGACATGATGCTAGAAACTGGTGTGTTACTTTTCATCTTTTGTTCATTTATTTAACTATTTGACTCTAAGTCAAATGTTCTACCACATGTGTGTTGAAATAAAAGCTCTAAAAGCGCAAGTATTTGACATAAGTCAAATTTTTTAAGTGATCACCACGATATTAGATAAGTGTTAACTTGCACACATGTCAGATTTCATGCTCTACTTTAATCTTGGATTGGAACACATTGCTGACATCCAAGCATACGATCATATGTTGTTCATAGTCAGTCTTTGTGCTATCTTTTCTGTAAAGGAATGGAAGAAGGTACTGGTATTAGTAACAGCCTTCACCATTGGGCACTCGATAACGCTTGCCCTATCGGTAACAGAGGTATTGACCATAGATAAGGATCTCATCGAAACCCTAATTCCCATTACGATCATAGTCACATGCATTATTAATTTACTTCTTGTTAGCCGAAAAGACAATAAGTTTCCTATATTTCTTCACTATGGGATGGCGCTTTTCTTTGGTCTGATCCACGGGATGGGGTTTGCAAACTACTTGAAGGCACTCTTGATGGGCATGGGTTCTATAGGCCTACCACTATTTTCCTTCAATGTCGGTATTGAAGTAGGCCAAATAGGTATCGTCGGCATCTACTTAGCAGTCATTTCCATTCTTATCTCCTATGTCAACATTAAAGCTAAGCACCTCACCATTGCTGTCAGTATCTTATGCCTAGGGGTAGCTGCGACTCTACTTTGATTGCTTTACTACGACAAATAATGAAAAAATAAAGCCAAAGCTATAGTGGTCAGCACTGAGATCCGATTTCCATTTACTATAATTGCCGTAGTCGCATCCTAGACTATAATTTACAAGACCAAGACCTTTACCTTAATATAATGAGAATGTGAGACCTCCGTTGGAGCCCCACTTCGCGTACAAGAAACTATTTAAAGCATGAAATATATATTATCACTTCTACTTATTTGCGGTTTTCTTA
>CAZMYK010000422.1:0-2368 GCA_964570435.1 uncultured Saprospiraceae bacterium
CCATGGCTGATATTTCAAACTCATAAGACCTACCTATACCGTCCACTTCTAAGTGATAGCTTCCAGGCGTAACAAAGTCCGAAAAATTTAACTTATACACCAACTCTCCACTAGCTAGGTCGTCGATCTGTTGACCTACCTCTGAACTTTCATAAACTCGGTTACCACTACCTGCATCAACTAGCGCCCAAGAACTTATTGCACTCGCGTTTTCATCGCTGACATAGGCGAGCTTTTCCTCGCTGGGTAGATAACCTATTTGATTCACCTTCACTTTCTCTGAAATAGTTTGGGCTAACAGAGCATTGACCCAAAAGAGCGGGATAATGAATAGGCATGCGTACATTCTTAGAAATCTCATCGTAGGAAAAGTTTCCACTAAGATACGATCTTATTATTGATATTTTCTTACCCGGTGAGCTAGTTGCTAAGACAATGCTGGTCTGCTGGGGCAATCAAAACTCCTAACTCCGATGATCTGCTATGATACGGGATTAATGATGGCGTCAAGTAAATTGTCTAGATTTTGTTCAGATCAATTTACGGTTGTATTTCACGAAAGTAGTACTAGGGAGCTACAAAGAGATGATGATCTAGACCTTAGCCAAAATCTTCGTCGCAATGACCTTAAACCATGAGTCAAGTTGTTCTGGAGATGCTGGATAGTTAAAAACAACAGAGCACAAGTAGGTGTCTTTAATACCAAAATAATACTTGTAGGTTTCTCGATTATAAATCGCCGGGAATTCCAATCCCTCCAAGTCTTCATATTTGAACACGACGTCAGGGTCATCATAACTTCTTTCCCCATTCCACCTCTTATTATTCATATACTTGGGCACGTAGTCAGGAATCTCGTCCGGAAGAGGGTTCCTATTCACTTGCACCATAACACCTGAGACATCGTACTTCATATCATCCCACTTGTAAAAACAAGAGGAAGTAGTGGTACTCGGTTTGTTTCGGTTCCCATCAAGCACTTCCAAGTTGACCTCCATCCCCAGTATCTCAAGCATCTCATCACTGCTGATAAGATCACATGCAAAGATAAGCTTATCAGTTCTTTCATTAAGAACCGGTGCCTGGATCTCACCATCTGGCATAATCTTTTTGTCATCATTACAGGCAGCTAGAAAAATCAAACAGAGAAATACAACACTATTCCTAATATACATTGTCAGTAATTGTCATTGAAAAATATGCAATTGCAAATATATTAATTAATGCATCTGGATCAATTTTTATTGTAGATTTGAGCTCCAAGAAAAAATAAAAGAGAATGAAATTCATCGTTGCAAGCGTCATTATATTTGTTTCTTTCACATTAACAGGGCAAGCGGATTATAAGGCCAATTTTCTGAAGAAATGGGCTAATGCTGCTGACTATACAATCGAATGTGCAGAAGCCATGCCTGAGGAGCTTTACAACTACAAGCCCACGGAAGATGCCATGACTTTCAAAGAACAGTTGCTCCACATGGTTGGAAACATGATGTGGCTAAGTACTGACTATTTGAAGGGAGAAGACCACAACTTTGATCTCAAGAATAGTGACTACTCTAAGCAAGAAGTGATAGAAATCTTAAGCAAGACTTTTGAACTTAGTACTCAGGCTGTTGAAAAACTAGAAATAGAACGAATGACAGAAGTGGTAGATTTCTTCGCTGGTCCTATGGAAATTCAGCAGATCATGATACTCATGAATGACCACATGACGAACCATAGGGGACAAATACTGATGTATATGCGGATCAATGACATAAAAGCTCCTAAATATAGAGGATGGTAAAGTCGTTTATATGAAGGATTCATCATATATTTGTAGTTCAAAATAGATATTGTCCATGTCACTAGAGTCACATTTCAATTCCTTTCGGTCTAAGATCACCGGTATTTCTCACGAAATTGAAACACCTCAGGGGCGAAAGCCATTGGTTTATGCGGACTGGATAGCTAGTGGTAGATTTTACGATGATATAGAAAATAAGATCCAGAACTTACTGACTCCAGTAGTCGGAAATACTCATACTGAGACGAGTTATACTGGTACGGTGATGACGAATGCCTATCATGAATCTAAGCAAATCATAAAACAACATGTCAATGCGGACGAGAAGGATGTCCTATTATATGTTGGTTCGGGCATGACAGGAGCGATTAACAAGCTCCAACGAATTATGGGATTTAAGGTCTATGAAAGAACTAATTCCTACCTTGATCAGTCACAAAATCAGCTCAACAAACTAAACTTCCAAGAACAAGGGAAACCGATTGTATTTATCACCCACATGGAACACCACTCCAACCATACGTGTTGGCTGGAAACTATAGTGGACCTAGAAATTATTGATGCAGATGAATGCGGCTT
>CAZMYK010000422.1:2378-4362 GCA_964570435.1 uncultured Saprospiraceae bacterium
TTGGTTGACTTGAACCATTTCGCTCAATTACTTGAGAAATACAAGGATCGAAAATGGAAGATTGCTTCCATCACAGCTGGATCTAATGTAACTGGGATTGTCCCTGAATATTACAAAATTGCTGAAATGATCCATGCTTACAATGGCTATTGCTTTGTTGACTTCGCATGTTCCGCGCCTTATGTTGACATTGATATGCATCCTAGCAGCGCTGAGCAACAATTAGATGCCATATTCTTCTCTCCACACAAGTTTCTAGGAGGACCTGGCACACCAGGAATCGTTGTGTTTAATGCAGCATTGTATACCAATCGCGTTCCTGATCATCCTGGAGGAGGAACTGTTGTCTATACCAGTCCATGGACAATGCACGACTACATAGAAGATATAGAAACCAGGGAAGACGGTGGAACCCCACCATTCATGCAAGGAATTCGTGCAGCCCTAGCAGTTCAACTTAAGGACGAAATGGATCCTAAGAAAATTGCACAGCGAGAACATGAACTTCTTGACTACTTTTTCAAGGGCTTAGCTGAAATTAAGGACCTCGTAATCCTGGCAGATCAACAGAAAGACAGGTTAGGTGTAATTTCCTTTCTCCACAAAGACATCCATTATAATCTCTTTGTTAAACTGCTCAATGACTACTTTGGGGTTCAAGTCCGAGGAGGTTGTGCTTGCGCAGGAACCTATGGGCACTACTTGCTGGAAATCGGACAGGAGATTTCGCTGTCTTTGCGGGAGAAAATCCTCAATGGGGAGACCATTAATAAACCAGGATGGGTGAGACTATCTATCCATCCTACAATGACGAATGACGAGGCAGCCTACATCATAAAAGCAATCGAGGAGGTTTCAGAAAATGCTGAAGAATGGTCAAAAGACTATACCTTCCAACCAACTAAGAATGAGTTCCTATACATTGGAACCAAAGAATCTAATCAAGAAGCAGAGGTAGTTAGGAAGTTATTTTATCCTACTTCTCAATCTCCACTTTCTCAGTCTCCTCAAACCATTCGAAATTCACAGCATTAATCCGATCCTTATATGACTCCCACTCCTCTGAGATAAAGGAGTTAGTGCGATTTATGAAATCTTCCGCCTTTCCACGAGCAATCTTGATGGTATTTTCGGCATTTTCCCCTGGTACTCCCCAAGAAGAATATAGGTATCGATTAGGAGTCCTGATGATCCCACTGTACTTCGCTGGGTCCCTGACAATGCCCTTCACTTCCTTGACTTCCGTAAAAAGATTCAGAATAGAATCAATTTGTTGAATCGTTTCCTTATTCAAGTCCTCTAATTCAGTCTTAAGACTGTCAGCCAAAACGTCTGTTATTCCACCTACTTGCTTGACCTTCTTTTTTGCCGATGTCAGCTGGTCCATGGCCTTCTTTGTGGCTACTATTACCTTCTCGTAGTCCTCGCTGATCTTATTACGTTCGATCATATCTTCCACTGAAACCTCGGTTCTGGGATCGCTCTTCACTTCGATCTCTGTCGAATCTTTATGGTCATTGAATTCAACCAAAAGCTTGTACTTGCCAGGTACCACATCCGTTCCACCTGGCTCATAGTCTTCACGATCACGAGTTCTAAGCCTAGGAAATTCGACACCCTTTTGATCGAGATTCCAGGTTATAAAATTGATCCCATCTTCCAACTTCTTTGTTCTTGTTCTGAGGGTATCGCCCTGGGCATTCAATACGTACATTTTTGCCTTCTTAGACTTCTTTTTCTTCTTCTTTTCACCCCCCATTGCTTGGGCATCGCTGCCTCCTATTGGGTCCTCATCGCTCTTTTTCGAGGTCAATTTTGACTTCTTTTTCTTCTTTTTCTTTGAGTCTTCCTCGTCAGCCTCTGCATCCTTGCTTTCTTCCTTTTTCTTCTTCCAAATAGCCACCTTTCCAGCACTACCCTTATTATCTCCAATAAACTCTCCTTGTGCTGTGAACCTAATCCCGTCGTAAGATCTTGAACAACC
>CAZMYK010000423.1:0-4325 GCA_964570435.1 uncultured Saprospiraceae bacterium
GTAAAGCCTCTTAGGTAAAGGGCACATTGGTAGGTGAGCGTGATGAATCCGACCGCCATACTTACTATGAAGGACTCGTCCGCAAGGAGTCCCTTAATGCCTTTTAAATTATATAAATAATTTATATGTTTAAAATTGATAATCAGTCCATAAGCTACAAATATTAGCCACACAATATAGATTGACTTTACAATGTAAGTGTTCCAGAACTGCGGATAGGTCTGGTAAGGTAGGGCTATTCCTACGATCGCAATTCCTATAAACAGGCTTATCATTCCATAGTAGTCAAGTTTACTGGCGTTTTTTTGCTGACGTCTTAAAGAGAAGATATACTTGTAAAATAAGGGTCCAATGAAGACGCAAGCTGACAATCCAATTTGAAGAATGATTCGCTCTACGGTGGGATCGAAGTAGTAGTAGACTGACTTACCAATTCTAATCGCCAAGGCTACCAATAATAAGCCCAAGAATTGCTCACTTAAGGAAGTCCTTCTAATTAGAAAGAATACACCAGCAAGGAGTCCATTAACAACTCCTATACTTGCAAACAGGAACAGCATGCTAGTCAATGTATTCATGCTACTAAGTTATAAATGTTTTGAAAGGAAAGTTTGAATTTGAATATTCCTACAATCTGAAAGACTGAGACTCGTTAAAAAATATATGAAGTATTATTATGTTGGCTTAATCTGTCTGCTAGGCCTAAAGGTGGTTGGACAAGAGGTGAGAGACAGTCTAATTACATTAGGTGAACTGAAATTACTATTTGCAAGCGATGAGCACCAACTCAACTTCGAGAATCGAGAAAAGATAGATCATTTTTTAAATACACTTCCACAGAAGTTTCCAATCAGTTTTAATCTTTCAGCCCATACAGACGTGGTAGGATCTCCAGAGTATAATTTAGAATTATCTAGAAAGCGTGCGACTTCAGTTGACAGATATCTAAGAGACTCTGGGCTACCTGAAAAGCAGATTACAACGAAGTATTTCGGAGAAGAAGTACCAGTATCAGAGCGTGATGATTTCAACAGGAGGGTAACAGTTGTAGCCTATATATCGACCACCTTGGTAACACTACAAGGCCAGGTTGTAGATGAAGAAGGTAGGGTAGGGATATCATCTGATGTAAGTGTGAACACATCCTACTTTGAATCAAGAGTAAGGACGGATTCTAGCGGTGTTTTCCAACTGAAAGCTCCTTTGGGTGATACTGTATCCATCGAGGTGAATGCCGAAGGACACTTCATAGAAACGAACCGATTGCTTATCACTGAAAAGCATCAGAAGATAAAACTTAGGATTCCCCTACCTAGGATCGAAATGGGGAGATACTACCTTTTTAGAAATATGAACTTCTTGGGCGATCGCAGTATAATGATCCGTGGATCAGAAAGGAGTTTGTTTCAACTACAGCGCTTTATGCATGAAAACAAGGATTTATGCATAGAAATAGCTGGGCATGTCAACTATCCAAATGCAGATAGTGTAGCCTTTGATTCTGGTGAATTCAACTTATCTGCTGCCCGTTCCTATGAAGTACGGAAGGCCTTGAAGAAGGATGGAATTGCCGAGGAAAGAATGCTTTCTAGGGGCTATGGGAATTGGGAAATGAAGTTCCCGCAGGCCCAAAGTCCTAAGGAGACAGCAGCCAACAGGAGGGTGGAAATTGGTATAATACCTTGTTCTAGAAGCAAATCTGAAGAGAATCATCTCATAACTGATGCCCAAAGGTTTCATCATCCTATCGTAGAAAGGAAGTATCATCCGAAGTACATGTCTTATGACCTGCAGTACTATAGCACTGCCAAGAAGTTGGCTTTTGGGACACAACTACAATTGATGAAAGAAAAAGGCATCGATCCATCAAAATTTACTTATAAGGAGGTCTTTCAAGCTTATCCAGACTTGCCGATTGTTAAAAGGTAGTCTTCATAGATTATTGCCTACCCATTGCTTCTTTGATAGCGGCCCTTACACTTCCATACTTGAGCAGGGCTGCTTTTGACTTTTCATAGCCAAGACCCGTTTCCTTCATCACCATCTTTGTTCCCCGATCAACTAACTTGGCATTAGAAAGCTGCATGTCCACCATCTTATTCCCTACGACCCTGCCCAACTTAATCATGACCGAAGTGCTCAGCATATTGAGCACTAACTTTTGCGCTGTACCAGACTTCATGCGTGTACTACCAGTGACGAATTCCGGTCCCACTTCGACAACGATAGGATAGTCCGAGTGGGATATCATCGGTGCGCCAGGATTACAAGTAATGCAGCCGGTAGTAATTCCCCGACTTCTGCAATCTTTCAGGCCTCCTATGACATAGGGAGTGCTGCCAGAAGCAGCGATTCCTACTACCGTATCAAGGGCTGAGATATGATACCGATCAAGGTCTATGATGGCTTGCTTTGTGTCATCCTCAGCATTTTCCACTGCCTTTCGGATGGCGGAGTCTCCTCCGGCAATCAGCCCCACTACCCAGTCGTGGGGGACTCCAAAAGTTGGTGGACATTCCGATGCATCTAATATCCCAAGTCTTCCTGAAGTCCCAGCACCGATGTAAAACAACCTGCCCCCGTCCTTCATTTTAGGAACGATTTCTTCAACGAGATTTTGAATTTGGGAAATAGCCAGTCTAACAGCTCCAGCCACTTTTTGGTCCTCCTGATTCATCTTGCTCAGAATTTCCATGGTAGACATCTGATCTAGATTATCATGGAGCGAGTCCCTTTCTGTAATCCTATCCATTTTTTCTTGATATTATTAGTAATCCTATCATTGTAATTAGCGCATTCAAACCAAGAAGAGTGCTTCCAAAACGGAAGCCTCCAAGCCAATCAGCAGAATTCATATCAATGATCCATGTCAGAAAAGGAGCAAGCAAACATATCGGTATTGTCCATACATCCTTGATCTTTCTTTTACTGATAATTCCAAAGGTAAAGAGACCTAATATAGGTCCATAGGTATACCCAGCAGCAATGAACAGTTTGTTGATGATGGCGTCATCATCGAGAGAATTCACATATAGGATAATGAAGAATATAAGCACGGAGAAAGCGACATGTACAAGCATCCTCATTTTCTTTTGTGCCTCTGGCGAGTGACCCGCTTGGTCGTATTTTAGAATGTCAATGTAGAATGACGTCGTTAAGGAAGTCAATGCAGAGTCGGCGCTTGAATAGGCTGCTGCAATTAAACCGAGGACAAACAAAATTCCAATAAGAGGACTTAGATTATTCAGTGCAATCAGCGGATAAAGCTGGTCAGTTCTTGCTGGAATTTCTATACCGATCTCTGCTGCGTACATATACAGCAAAGCTCCCAAGGCCAGAAAAAGTAGGTTAGCGAAGATTAAAACAATGCTAAAACTCAAGACATTCTTCTGGGCAGAAGGTAGATCCTTGCAGGTAAGATTTTTCTGCATCATGTCTTGGTCTAGTCCAGTCATTGCAGTTGCGATCAAGGCTCCGCTGAGAAATTGCTTGAGAAAGTTATTAGGGTCATTCCAACCATTTTCGAAGAAGAACATCTTACTGTAGGCACCATCCTTGACCATAGCAAAGGTATCGATCAGGCCCTCAGCTCCCAATGCCTTACCGACTGCTCCAATGGTGAGAAATACTGCTAAGAGCATACACAGTGTCTGTAAGGTGTCTGTGATGACGATGGTTTTGATACCTCCTTTGAAAGTGTAAATCCAGATCAAGACAATGGCAATAAGGACGGTAACAAAAAATGGAATGCCGTAACTGTCCATTACAATGCGTTGGAAAACGATGGCCACAAGGAAAAGTCGCATAGAGGCTCCTACAACTCGTGATAATAAGAAATATAGGGAACCTACCAAGTAGGAGTACTTTCCAAATCGATTATCGAGGTAGGTATAGATTGTCGTGAGCCCCATCCTATAGTAAATGGGCATAAGGACTAAGGCAATGACGGCATATCCTACTAGGTAGCCAAAGACCATTTGCATATATGAAAAGTCCATATTCGTGCCTCCAGCACCGACAGCTCCAGGAAGAGAAATAAAGGTTACACCTGAGAGAGAAGCGCCAATCATGCCAAATGCAACAAGGAACCAAGGGGATTTTTTGTTTGCATTGAAGAAGGTCTGATTGTCAGCACCCTTTGCTGTAAAATAGGATATTCCTAGCAGGACGCAGAAGTAGAGTAGAATGATTAATATAATCGTCGAGGGACTAATTACCTGTTCCATTGACCATGAAGTTTAGAAGGGCAAAATAGCTTAATTTATCTATTTTCACCCCTTGTATGAGGGAAAAGGGATTCCTAGCCTGCATACTTGCAGCTTTTA
>CAZMYK010000424.1:0-4308 GCA_964570435.1 uncultured Saprospiraceae bacterium
ATCCTACCTTAAAGGCCTCCGAAGATTTTGACGACTTAGATATTCAAGCTACCTTTGGCGGATGCCACATCACATTAACAAAGCTGTATTTGATGGAGCCAAACTGGGTGTTTGGAAGATCCAGGAGGAGGAGGACTATTTTTCAAATGCGCTAGAAATATCTGAAAAGGAAAAGGAGTTAATCGCAGGTATGAAGGGCCGAAGAAGCATAGAATGGCTCTCATCTAGGCACCTAATCCACCTCATGTCACAAAGAGATAGAAGGGCAATCATCTTAAAGGATGAATTTGGTAAGCCCTACATTGATGATTCAGATCATTACATTTCATTCAGCCATTCGCATGGCATGTCTGCAGCAATTGCATCACCAAAGGTGGTGGGTGTCGACATACAATTTATCGTGTCGAAAATTGACAGAATCGCTCCGAAATTCATGAATGCCGAGGAATGGAAGCTGATGGAAACTTTGGATCCGAGTCAGCATATTGAATATATGCATATTATCTGGGGAGCAAAGGAGTCCTTGTTTAAGGCCTATGGAAAAAAGTCGGTAGACTTCAAGAAACACATAAATGTCAAAATCTCTGAAGGAGAAGATCTTCTGACTGATTTTACTGCAGAATTTCGAAAAGAAGACCATCAGGCTGACTACCAACTAGCAGCTCAAAAAATTGATTCACACATACTCGTATATGCTCAAGAAATATAGCTTAATCTTAGTGCTTTTCTTCCTTGCAGCTTGTAACCCAAAACAAGAGCAAGGTGGGCCCCTTGAATCTGATGTCCCTGTCCTAAGCAGTGAGCTGCCTGAAGGCTTTCATGACTTCTATGACAAATTTCATTCGGACTCCATTTTTCAATTGGACCACATTGTTTTTCCGCTTAAGGGGGAAGTTACACGCAAGGATTCAATGGAGACATTAACGGTTGAGAAGGTCTATGATCGAGCAACTTGGAAACTTCACAGGCCTTTCCGCTCTGATAGCGGATTTTCGAGGGGATTCACTGTGATGGGAGACCTTGTTATGGAGGAGATGAGTGATCAAATGGCACTCTACACCATCCAGCGCAGATGGGGTAAGGTAGATTCCACGTGGAGCCTGATCTACTATGGAACCCAAGAAAGATCGTGGTAGCATCATCATGAATTGGGTGACCTTCTGATATAGTATTGATACCTAACATAGTATGTTTTTTCACTCAAATGTAGGGGATTGGCTATTGTAACTATACTAGTCAATGCATGCTACAAAATCGTAGCATTCAAAAATGGAAATGAAAAAACTCGTAGTGAAACTTCTTCTTGCAGTTATAGTGCTTCTAGCAGCTAGATCGTCTCAGGCAGAGACTGAGATCCACACGAAAGAAATCAATTTCAGGGAGGGATCACAGTCCAATGACTTATGGATGCGTGATTCTGAATACTCCTTTTATAAAGTAAGAGAAAGTGAAGTCTGAGATGAGGAGAAGCATTCAAATAAACTTAGTCTTTCTTGTGCTGCTTTTCACGGCCTGTAAGAGTGAATTGATGCTTCCTGAAATCACGGTAGAATCTAGGATTGTTGTGAATTCTGCACCTAAGATGGGTAAGGATTGGAAGGTCTATGTTGGAAAGGAAGGGAGCATCACTGACACCGCAAAAATTAAGATCTTAGATAATGCCAAAGTTCTTTTGACAGATCTAAAACTAAGCACCACTGAAGAGCTAGTTCACCAAGATAATGGGAAGTACATTTCCTCCGTGAATTCTAAGGTAAAAGAAGGCACCAATTACAGCCTCACTGTCAGTGCAGAAGGTCTATCTGATGTCAAAGCTATGACATATGTCCCAAGTCAACCCAATTTTGAAGTCATAGATCCCAAGCTAACAGACTTAGCTAGTGGAGAAGGAATAGAGTTTAAGCTCCAATTGGCTGATAAACTTGATGAACGGAATTTTTATGTCATCCAATCCAGGAGCTTCATAAAGGATGAGGAAATTGAATTGACGCAAAGCAATTTGCTCGGATTCGTGGAGCCCAACACTAGTTCTGACGAATGCACCCCTGACGTGATCAGTATCTTTATCCCTGATGATGTATTTAATGGTGAACGTCTATCCTTAAAATTAAAGGTGGATCTGTTTCTAACTTCGATACCGCAAGATGGTTCCGTCACAACTGAGGTGATAGTAAAAGCTGTTGATGAAGCATTTTACAATTACCTACTAAGTGTGGATGAATTCAAAGAAAACGAAGATAACCCATTCTCAGAACCTATTCGTGTCTACTCTAACGTGGAAGATGGTTTGGGAATTTTCGGTGGAATTAGTGAAAAGATAGTAGCTATCGAACTGTAGTAATTAGAGGTAGCTAGTAGGTATAAGATAATTTCTGACATAGTCAGAAACACCCTTTTCTAAGCTCGTAAAATTAAGTGTACCCACTTGATTTTCGAGCTTAGTCATTTCTGCCTCAGTGTAGTATTGGTAGTTATCCCTAATATCTTCTGGAATATCAATGTACTCGATGTGAGGTTCCATCCTCATTGCATGAAAAGTGGAAGAGACCAGGTCCAAGAAGGTTCTTGCTGTACCAGTACCAAGGTTGTAGATTCCAGATGAAATCGGAGTCTCGATAATTTTTAGAATGGTTTTACAAACGTCCTTCACATAGATAAAGTCTCTTAGCTGCATCCCATCTTCAAAGGCTGCCTTGTGAGATCTGAAAAGCTTCATTTTTCCAGTCTTGCTAATTTGATGGAAGGCGTGAAAAATAACGGAAGCCATTCTTCCTTTGTGGTACTCATTCGGACCATAAACGTTGAAAAACTTAAGCCCAACCCAATATGGCGGTGTGTCCTCTTGGGCATACATCCACTGATCAAAAATGTGCTTAGAACGTCCGTACTCATTAAGAGGTTCTAATTTTCCTAGATCCTTCACTGGAGCTGCATCATCGAAGCCATGTTCTCCATTGCCATAGGTCGCTGCTGAAGATGCATAAATGAAAGGAATTTCATAATTAGCGCACAAGGTCCATAGTTCCTTAGAATAATTGATGTTCAAGTCGAGGAATATCTCCGGATCTGGATCCACCGTATCTGTTCTCGCACCTAGGTGAATGATGGCTTCGACTTCGTTTGCGTTAGCTGAAATGAAGGCAAAGACTTGCCTCCGATCTATCTTTAGGAGGCCTTCTTTATCCTGGTAATTTGGCTTCTTATCCTCTCTACTGAAGTCGTCTACTGCTACAATGCTCGCACGACCTGCTGCTTGGAGCCAGGCAGTCATGCAAGACCCTATGAATCCGGCGGCTCCAGTTACGACGATCATACCTCAGCCTCTTCGTAGTCTTCTATAGGAAGGCAAGAGCAGATCAAATTTCTATCCCCAAAGGCGTTATCAACCCTCCTAACTGGCGCCCAAAACTTGCTTTGTTTAAGATAAGGTAGCGGATAGGCAGCCTTTGACCTAGAGTAAGGCAGTTGCCATTCATCCGCAGTCAGCATAGCAAGCGTATGAGGCGAATTAACTAAGACATTGCTATCCCTTTCTGCCTCCCCTGTTGCAATTTCATTCAATTCCTTTTTGATTTCAAGCATTGCTTCACAGAATCGATCCAGTTCATCCTTACTTTCACTCTCTGTCGGCTCAATCATCAGCGTGCCAGCTACTGGAAAAGAAAGTGTGGGAGCGTGGAAGCCATAGTCAATTAAACGTTTGGCGATATCCTCAGCAGTGACATTCAAACTCTTGAAAGGATTCATGTCGATAATCAATTCGTGGGCTGCCCTACCCTTTTCCCCCGTATAGAGTACTTGGTATTCCTCTTCTAATCTCGCCTTGATGTAGTTCGCATTCAATATGGCAAATTTTGTCGAATCGACTAGTCCCTTTGCTCCCAACATCTTGATATAGGCGTAGGATATCAGTAGGATACTTGCACTTCCAAATGGGGCTGAAGAAACAGCCTTGATTGCATGTGTCCCACCACAGTCGGCATACCTATGTCCCGGAAGAAAGGGTGCTAACTTTTCATTCACACAGATCGGGCCCATTCCTGGACCTCCTCCACCATGTGGAATTGCAAAAGTTTTATGCAAATTCAAATGGCATACATCGGCATTAATGTGTCCGGGTGAGGTAAGACCAACCTGAGCATTCATATTGGCCCCGTCCATGTAGACGAGTCCGCCATTCTCATGTATAATCTGACATATTTCTTTGATCCTAGATTCAAAAACACCATGGGTAGATGGATAGGTCACCATCAATGACGAAAGATTTTCTTTATGCTTCTCAGCCTTTTCTTTGAGATCTTCCACGTC
>CAZMYK010000425.1:0-2991 GCA_964570435.1 uncultured Saprospiraceae bacterium
TGGCTTGCGGGAATTCAGAACTCATCCTATTCCTACAACATTCCGATCGAGTGGGAAATCACGTACCCAGAATATGACATGCCCGAGGTCGATGATGAGCTAGACAAGCTGGAATGGCTAATGAACCAGGACCAGTTATTAGAAATAATTGAAAAGACTGGAATACCTTTTGATTATTTTAGATGGAAGTTAAAGAAGAATTCAGATTCTATTAAGGTTTATGGCAAGGTAACCGTACTTTGCATTTTAGAAGAGATGAGGGTCTGATACTCTTGAGAACCTCCATGCGGTAGCTTATTGCAAAGAGATGCTCAATCAACGAAAATAGCATGAAGTGAAAATAGAAATATATCAAATTGACGCTTTTACTGATAACTTGTTTGGTGGAAACCCAGCCGCAGTTTGTCCCTTGGAAAATTGGCTTGAGGATGACCTTCTACAAAATATTGCTATTGAAAATAATCTAGCTGAAACAGCATTTTTTGTGCACCTACCGAACAATCATTTTCACTTACGGTGGTTTACACCTGAATTCGAAATGGACCTATGTGGACATGCGACTTTAGCCTCAGCCTTTGTAATATTTGAAGAACTGAAATATGAGCATAAGGAAATAATCTTTGAGACGCAAAGTGGAGTTTTAACAGTCTCAAAAGTTGATGGATATTATGAACTTGACTTTCCCTCAAGACCTCCCCGTAAATCTACTTTGCCCAAAATAATCAGTGATGGATTAAATATTCAGCCAACAGAAATATGGAAAGCACGGGACTATCTACTAGTTTACGATTCGGAAGATGATATCAAAAGTATAAATCCGAACATTGCAATAATGAATCAAATAAACATTGACCCGGGAGGAATAATTGTAACGGCCAAATCTAAAGTTGAAGGTGTTGACTTCGTTTCCAGACTTTTTACACCCCAAGCAACAGTGTTTGAAGACCCTGTAACTGGTTCTGCACATTGTACTTTAGTTCCTTTTTGGGCAGAAAGACTTAAGAAAACAGAATTAAGAGCCTTGCAAATTTCCAAAAGAAGAGGTCAACTCCTCTGCCAATTAGTTGAGGACAGAGTTAAAATTAGAGGTAAAGCCGTGAAATATTTGGAAGGCTATATTGAAATATGAAAAAGAAACCAAAGGCACATAACAAGGGATCAAGAAAGTGGACCTTACTTTGTTTGCTCTACTGCTTATCTCGAGATTCTACTAAAGCTGGATAAGTGGCTTAGAAATATTGTCTCGGTCACCTCGCTACTGTTCCTATCAGTGGTACATTTCCATGCCCAAAAGTATAATTTCCAGACCTACGACTTGGAAAACGAACTCAACCTACCTTCTGTTCAATCACTAGCTAGCAGCAAGAAAGGGCACCTTTACTTATCTACTAATGAGGCCTTATTTCTTTTTGACGGAAAGAATGCAGAGCCCTTGATCAGCGAATTCAATCTACCTTTTTCCGAACTAAAAGACATACAGGAGTTCGAAGGGGAGACCTACCTCATCTACAATGATAGGTTAGTTCGATATGGTGATGAAGAAGCTATCGTAAAGGAGACGATCACCTGCTACCAATTCTTCAAAGAATTCATCTACATCGGCACCAAACAGGGTCTCAAGATCTTTGATCGATCAGCGAATATCATAGTAAGACCAGAGTCAGTAGTAGCCTTGCAGACCTTTACAATTACAGACCTAAAGAGGAAAGACAATTTGATTTTAATCTCAAGCGACCATGGCCTTTACCAATATGAGTTAGAAAGCCAAGAGCTTGAAGATTTTAATGGCACCTCTGCTTACCAATTACAGCAACTGCAAGTTGATGCAAATGAAGTAGTCTGGACATATGATATTGCAGGGAACATTTATAGCATAGGGCTTGACTCAAAGAAGGTCCTCTCCTACCAGAACGAGGGATATAAGTTCACCTCAATGGCTCTGGATTCATCCGGCAACATGTGGTTTGGGAGCTCAAATAAGGGATTACTTAGATATGACCAAGTAGTAGATTCCTGGAAAATAATTGACCAAGGTAGAGGCTTGGTAGACAACCGTATTCTTGATATTGTCACTGATTCATGGGGTGCGACTTGGATTCTTACTGCCGATCTTCAATTGTCTAAATACATCGATCGGGACTACGAATTCTTTAACATCTATGACGGACTCCCAAGTGACGAAATAACAGCGATCCATAGCGACGGTGAAAAACTACTCCTTGCGAGCGGAAATAGCGGCATCTATGAGTTTGTAGATGGATCTTTTGAGCGTCGTGCGGCGCTGAATACAAGGTGCACTGCCATCTTACAAGATTCGACCACCTTGTGGCTGGGGACCAATGGCGGTGGCCTTATTCAAGTGATTAATGGAGAATCGACGGTCTTCGGCAAGAATGCTGGCCTACCAAGTGACTGGATCAGTGATATCGTAGCAGATGGCAATGGCGCTCTCTGGGTGGCTACCTCTTCTAATGGGATTGCTCGTCTCACCGCAAGAGATAGTCTCGGCTACAGTGTGGAAGTTTTCAATATTGAAACAGGTCTTCTTGATGAACATATAACATGCTTGCTGGCGCACTCTTCGGGGGATGTGTTCTATGGAAGTCAGGGTGGAAAAGTTGGCAAATTTACCTTTGGTCAACACCTATCCATCGTTCAGGACAAGAAGGAACTTTCGGAAATAACTGACCTTGCCGAAGGAAGCAAGGGTGAAGTGTTTGTGGGCACCCTACGAGCGGGTGTCTGGGAGATCGACAATAGAAAAAAGGGAAGTAGCATTGAGAAACTCGATAACTTTCCCTTGAATGTAAGATCCCTTGTAGCGACTAATGACGGCTTGTGTGTTGTTAATGAGAAGGGGGTTTTTTCGATAAATGGCAGTTTTGCAATATCGGACGGATTTCCTACCAGCAAATCGACAAGATCAGCTGCTGTTGCGCATCGAGAGCGCATCTACATCGCAAGCAATGAGGGACTAGTAAGTGTCGGTCA
>CAZMYK010000425.1:3001-4306 GCA_964570435.1 uncultured Saprospiraceae bacterium
AAATTGCCTCCAAGGAAGCACCTAGAATTCCGAAGATATACTTCGAGGAAGTCCAGGTCAATTACAAGCCCACTTCTCTTACGACAGGAGGTAGGCTGGCCGGAATGCAAATCAAGTACAATGATCAAATCGGTTTTAACTACGAAGCTGTTAATATTCATTCAAGCAGAGACCTGAAGTACAGTTATATGATAGAGGGCAGGGACAAATTTTGGTCTCCTTGGACTAAGAATGATAATACCAGTTTCAATAACCTAGCCGCAGGTACATATACATTTAGTGTTCGTGCCTTAAGTGAAGAAGATGAAGTTAGTAAGACAATTTCATATACTTTCGAAGTAGATGGGCCCTTGTGGTATAATTGGTGGTTTTTTCCCTTAATCGGGCTACTTACAGCGTCTCTGATTTTTTGGTTGTTTAGAAGGAGGCTACATGTAGTCAAGAAAAGAAACCAAGAAGAGAAGGCACAGCTAGAGATGCAGAATCGCCTGCTGGAATTAGAGCAAAAGGCAAACCAGCTGCAGATGAACCCGCACTTCATTTTCAATGCCTTGAATAGTATTCAGGCTACCGTGGCCAAGGAAGATTACCAAGATGCAAGAAAAGAAATCACTGAATTTGCTACCCTGATGAGGTCGATATTGTCTAACTCTAAGGAGCGTGTCATCAGTCTGGAAGACGAGCTGAAGCTCCTTAACAAATATGTTGGCATCGAAAAGAAGTGTCGCGCCCTAGGTTTTTCTTATGAGGTGAAGATCGATTCGAAAATAGACAAAGAAGAGGCGATGATACCACCTATGGTCATTCAGCCCTTCGTCGAAAATGCAATAGTTCATGGTCTCAAGGGCGTTAAGGAGGGACACTTACTTATTAATTTCAAAGTGCTAAGAGAAAATCTACTTGAGGTGGAAGTGATTGACAATGGGATTGGATATGAGAAAAGCAAGATCAATAGTGTTCGAAAGAACCATAAATCGGTCGCCATAGAAGTCACTAAGGAAAGACTAGAAGCTCTAGTGAAAAAGAATGACCATCCAGTACTCAGCATCGAACAAATTTCAGATGAGGGAGGCACCAGGGTCGTTTTGAAGATGCCAGTTGAATACAATTTTTGAAATAGAAAATAGGACAAATAATGAAAGGAGTCATCATTGAAGACATGCCAGCCGCGGCAGACTTGCTAAGGAAAGACCTAGCAGAATACTGTCCCGAAATTGAAATAATTGGTCTGGCAGATAGTGTCGTAAGCGCTGCGAAGTTGCTTCGAAATAGCCAACCCGACATTGTCTTTCTTGACATCATGCT
>CAZMYK010000426.1:0-4305 GCA_964570435.1 uncultured Saprospiraceae bacterium
TTCGTTGGGGTCCACGCCGATTCCATAGGCTAGAGCAGCAGCTGTAGGTTCATTAATTATTCTCAGAACATCTAAGCCAGCAAGCTTCCCTGCATCTCGTGTAGCCTGTCTTTGAGTGTCATTGAAGTAGGCAGGGACCGTAATCACTGCTTTTTGAACTTCACTATCAAGCCTTTTTTCGACCCTCCGTTTTAAAACTTTCAGAATCTCTGCCGACAACTCTATTGGTGAATAAAAGCGCTCCCCAACCTGAACTTTCACTAAGGCATTCTCATCCTCATCGATGATCTTGTAAGAAAGATAGTTCTCGAAGGAATTCACATCGCTGTATGACTTTCCCATAAGTCGCTTTACAGAATAGATGGTCCGTTCTGGGTCAGAAAGTAATTTCTCCAGTGCACCTTCGCCAACCTCGATTTGATTGTCGCCAAAGTGGATGACCGAAGGGACAAGTGTTCTACCGCCATCCTCTTCAAGAACCGCAGTAGCTTGGTCTCCCTTCATATGTGCTACTAGACTATTCGTTGTTCCTAGGTCAATTCCTACTATCAATTCAGTCGTTCGCTCCACTGTGCCGGTGGATAAGTTAATCGGTATCTTAGCCATGCTCTTCGTATTTCGCTGCAAATATACCTAAACAATGAAAACTCGAAAGGTTCATGTTACTTTGATCGAAGAAAATCAATAGCTTACTTTCTTTTAGACCTAAGGAGATAATTTTAGTCTTCTTATAAAGTGTAAATACTATCTTTGCCATCATGAAGAAGATCAGAAATTTCTGTGTAATAGCGCATATAGATCATGGGAAGTCGACATTGTCAGATCGGCTACTGGAATTCACAAAGACAATTTCGGAAAGAGATATGCAGAATCAGGCCCTCGATGATATGGACCTGGAAAGAGAAAGAGGCATCACCATCAAGAGCCACGCGATTCAAATGGAATATACCCATCTAGATCAGGAAGTATATACATTTAACATGATCGATACACCTGGCCACGTTGACTTTTCATATGAGGTGTCGCGATCTATTGCTGCTTGTGAAGGAGCCCTGCTGCTAGTAGATGCTTCGCAGGGCATCCAAGCCCAGACGATTTCGAACCTATACCTTGCAATCGAACATGACTTAGAAATTATCCCTATCTTAAACAAGGTGGATATGGAGAGTGCGATGATTGAGGAAGTTTCAGATCAAATCATTGATCTGATCGGTTGTGATCTTGATGAGATCATACATGCTAGCGGGAAAACAGGAATTGGTATACAAGATATCATGACTGCGGTTGTTGATCGGGTTCCTTCGCCAAAAGGAGATGAGTCCGAACCCTTGCAAGCTCTCATATTTGATAGTATTTTCAACCAATATCGAGGAGTGATTGCCTACTTCAAGATTTTGAACGGGAGTATGAAGAAGGGTGACTTGGTTCGATTTGTGAATACAGGCATGGAGTATGAAGCCGATGAAATTGGAATCTTACAAATGGACATGTCTCCTCGAAAAGAATTGAAGGCAGGGAATGTTGGCTATATCATAACTGGAATAAAGGAGTCCAAGGAAATAAAAGTAGGAGATACAATCACTCAGGTATCAAGACCTTGTGATCATGCCATTGAAGGATTTGAAGATGTGAAACCAATGGTATTTGCAGGGATATTCCCAATTGAAAACGAGGACTTTGAAGATCTGAGAGATTCATTAGAAAAGCTTCAACTGAACGATGCTAGTTTGGTATTTGAACCAGAGACTTCTATTGCCCTAGGATTTGGTTTTCGCTGTGGTTTTCTAGGAATGCTTCATTTAGAAATAATTCAGGAAAGACTTAGCCGTGAGTTCGAACAAGAGGTCATCACGACCATACCGAATGTATCCTACTTCGCCTATACCAAGAAGGATGAGAAATTACTGATTAATACTCCCACCGATCTTCCAGACCTAACCCTCTTGGATAGGGTAGAGGAGCCATATATTAGTGCACAAATTATTACAAAGCCCGACTACATAGGATCAATCATGACGCTTTGCATGGAAAAGAGAGGCGAGCTTACAAGACAGACCTATTTAACAACTGAAAGGGTAGAGTTGTCCTTTGAGATGCCGTTAGCTGAAATCGTTTTTGACTTCTATGACAAACTAAAGTCGATTACTAGGGGGTATGCATCCTTTGACTACGCGCCTCTAGATTACAGAGCTTCTGACCTGGTCAAGCTAGATCTTAAGTTGAATGGAGACTCAGTAGATGCTCTTTCATCCCTAGTGCACAAGGACAAGGCTGCGGCCTTCGGAAGGAAGATATGCCTTAAGTTGAAGGACCTCCTACCGAGGCAGCAATTTATGATCGCAATTCAAGCTGCCGTAGGTGCTAAGATTATTGCGAGGGAGACGATTTCTGCGCTAAGAAAAGACGTGACTGCCAAGTGTTATGGTGGTGATATTACGAGAAAGCGGAAGCTCCTAGAAAAGCAGAAAAAAGGGAAGAAGAAAATGCGTCAGATTGGTTCTGTTAGTGTGCCGCAGAAGGCCTTCTTAGATGTCTTAAAGCTTGACTAGACTAAGCATTTCATGGGTAAGCACTTCAGCTCCTTCGGTGTTCAAGTGGGACCCACCTAGCCAGTGTGTATCTGAATCAAAGATGGTACAAAAGTCTTTGTTATTAAGATTGTAAAGTTCGAACTTATCAAAAAAATGAGGGCCAATAGGAATGGCATCCTGACGTGCTTTAATTCCTGGCATCTCCACTACGATCAGTCTTATTTTGTTATCGTGACAGACGCTAGCTATTGCTGAAAGTTGCAATAAGTCTTCGTATTTCTTACGATCAAGTTGGTCCAATAAGGAAGGAGGGTAGTCACTACGATCGGCTTTGACAGATCCCAATCGTAATTGGCCTTGCACCAACTGGGCGCTTCTGTGGTCTTTACTGATGAGTCGTTTTAGCATCACTAAGCCCATCCACTTGAATCGAAGTAGTGGAAGCTCGTAGAATGAGTTAAGATATGGATCTTCAAGATAGCGAAGTATTGGGTGAAGTCCTTCTTTTTTGAGTTTGGGAGCAATACTAGAACCCAGTCCTAGGATGGCTGTTCTGGGAACCTGGTTAGATGAAGAAATGTGATATTCTAGCTGGTGCAATGAGGTTTCAAGGCTTGCACCACCGATTGAAAGATTGTATGCCTTTCCTATTATCTCCGTGTTAATACCATCCATAGCCAAACTATTACCAAGGACGATTACATCTATTTCTTGATCAATCAAAGATCTTGCCTCGATACTCTTCTTGAAGTTCCAGTCTACATTCTTTGCAATTGCTAAGTAAATATAGTTGCAGGCCAGAAAGCAGGTAAAGAAGATTGATATTTTAATGAGGAATCTTTTCATCAGAATTGAAAGTAAATGAAATCATTGGATTGACCTTGGAACAAAGTGATACTTATTGCAATGAAGAGATAGAATAGCCAATTTAGGACGCGATATCTTCCCACTTGGAGCCCATGAAGGCTCCTTCGATTGACCCATTCTACTAGCAATAGGAGTAGGACAAAGGCAGCTAGGATCAATAATTCCAGAAGATTGACTTGGGTCAAAAAGGAAGAAATTGAAAGTGGGCGAGTGAGTATTCCTTCGTAATACGAAATGGCATGACTGATAGATTCCGCTCGAAACATGATCCAAGTCAAAGTTACGAGTGAAAAAGTGAGAAGGATACCTACTAGCGACCTAAAATTTAAGCCTTCTTTTTCCATTGTTCTTAGATTCTTTCGATTCTGTCCCAACAGTAAAAGCGGTAAGAACCAGATTGCATTCATCAAGCCCCAGCATAAGTAAGTCCAGTTTGCGCCGTGCCAAAAGCCACTTACCACAAAAATGATGAATACGTTCCTAACCTGCAACCACTTGCCGACCTTGCTCCCACCAAGCGGAATGTAGACATAGTCTCTGAACCAAGAAGAAAGTGAAATATGCCACCTTCGCCAAAATTCAGCGATGTCTCGAGAAAAGTAGGGGAAGGCGAAATTTTGTCTTAGTTTGAAGCCGAATAGTCGAGCGGTACCAATTGCGATGTCCGAATATCCAGAAAAGTCGCCATAAATTTGAAAGGTAAAAAAAACAGCACCTAGAATCAGGGTGCCAGCAGACTGGTCACCACTATTATTAAAAATTAGGTTGGCGTACTCTGCACAATTATCAGCGATGATCATTTTCTTAAACAAGCCCCACAAGATTTGCCGCATTCCGTCTGCAGCAATGCTTTCATCAAATTTACGCTCCGAAAAGAACTGTGGTAGTAGATTCGAGGCCCGTTCTA
>CAZMYK010000427.1:0-4287 GCA_964570435.1 uncultured Saprospiraceae bacterium
GGGCTTTAATCTTCCAATAGACGTAGCTGAAGGTGAAATAGTGACCTCCCTAGATTACAGTGCATTAGAAGGTGGTCGGATTGCATTCACCACTGAAGAAATCAACTCAAAATCTTCTAAGATTTTTCTATATGAAATGGAAACTGACTCCCTAACACAGCTGCTCGATAGCCTAGAAGGACAATTCGGTCATGTGCAATTTTCACCATCAGGTCTTGAGATCGTGATGACATTTAATAAGCGTGAAGAATTTTCTACTACAGGCATACCTCTGAATCAAAGAATTTATCGCTTAGATTTATTAGATGATGATAGCTTAACAGATCTTTCTGTTGAAAAGCCTGGAGGTACAGCTGATCGACATCCTAGAATTGCTAGGAATGGTGGATTTCTCGTTTTCGCAAATACTCAAAGTGACGGCGTAGGTAGTTCGAACGTTTTGATAGGCGAAATTAGTGGTCTGACCAATCCCGAGGCGAGAGATACACTTTTTGAAAACGCAAGATTCATTGACTGGGAATAAAGTAGCATTTAGATAACACAAACTTAAACTTGCTACGTTAATAGAAAAAGTGTAATTTTGTGCCCGCATGAGTAAATCCATTGTTTTTCTTGCTTTAGTACTAGTTTTAGGTCTTTCCATGTCTTCTTGTAAAACGGAATTCGAAAAGATTAGAACAAGCAACGATCCTGTCAAGATCTTAGCCGAAGCAGATGACCTGTATAAGGAAGATAACTTTCTTAAAGCACAGTCTCTCTACGACATCATCATACCCTTCTATAGAGGAAAGAAGGAGGCTGATAATATTTTTTACAATTACGCACAGACCTACTACGAACTAGGGGACTACATCTTAGCATCTCACTACTTTGATAGTTACTCGAAAACCTTTGGCAATTCACCAAGGAGGGAGGAGGCCAGCTTCATGGCGGCTTATTCTAACTACCTTCTGTCACCTTCCTATAGACTGGATCAAACTTATACCCAAAAGGCTATTGCAGAATTGCAGCTTTTTGTGAATAACTATCCGACCAGCAACAAGGTCAAGGAAAGCAATAAAATGATTGATGAGCTTCGAGCAAAGCTTGAGGTTAAGGCCTTCGAAGAAGGAAAATTGTACTTTAGAATCAGAGAATATCAGTCTGCGATAACATCCTTCAAGAATGTTCTACTGGACTACCCTGATACAAGGAACTTTCAAGAAGTTTACTATTACATCATCAAGTCTGCCTACTCGCTAGCAGCGAATAGTATATATGAAAAGAAAAAAGAACGTTTCGAAGAAACTATAAAGTACTATAATCAGTTTAAAAAGAGGTATCCAAGAAGTAAGTATCTGAAAGATCTTAAGAAGGATATCGAAAATGCTAACAAACAGATAAAATCACTATCAGTATGAATGACTTAAAGACTCAAGTCCAAGGTATAGATCCCAACCTAGAAGGAAAAGATATGGAGAACTTTGTTTCTAAGACTAAGAACGTTTACGAAACACTGGAGATCATTTCTAAGAGAGCCAACCACCTAGCGGTTGACCTTAAGGAAGAGTTACATCAGAAGTTAGAGGAATTTGCAGTTGCTACAGACGCAATTGAGGAAGTTCACGAAAACAAAGAACAAATTGAGATTTCGAAATTCTACGAGAGACTCCCTAATCCTGCAGTGATCGCCACCAGCGAGTATTTGAACGGAGAACTTAGTGTAGAGTACAGAAATAGAGATCGAAATAGCAATGAATGAATATTGTCCTAGGAATTACTGGAAGTATTGCTGCTTATAAGTCTGCGATACTTACTAGGCTACTAGTGAAAAATGGTCATAAGGTTAAAGTCGTTATGACAAAAGCTGCGCAAGCTTTTATATCTCCTCTTACACTATCCACACTTTCTAAGAATAAGGTTGAAACTGACCTTTTCAGCGAAGGCACATGGAGCAATCACGTCGAACTGGGACTGTGGGCAGATGCCTTCGTCATTGCACCCGCGACAGCTTCCACGATTTCTAAGATGGCCTCAGGCAACTCTGATAACATGTTAATCGCTACCTATCTCTCTGCGAAATGTCCCGTATTTGTAGCCCCAGCTATGGACCTAGATATGTGGAAGCACCCATCTACCACTTACAATTTAAATCAGCTCAAATCCTATGGAAACTCCATCATCCCAGTAGGGTATGGTGAGTTAGCGTCTGGACTGGTAGGAGATGGAAGAATGGCTGAGCCAGCCGAAATAGTGGACTATTTAGAAGGTAGTGCTGCTGTCCAAAAGTCATTGCTAGGGAAGACGGTCTTGGTTTCCGCAGGACCTACCTTTGAAGATCTAGATCCTGTTAGATTTCTTGGAAATAATTCGTCAGGACGGATGGGAATTGCGATTGCAGAAGAAGCAAAGCAAAGGGGAGCAAGAGTAATACTTGTTCAAGGCCCCGGCGATCTGCAAGCAGATTTAGACACAGGTCAAATTACCAGAGTTAGGAGTGCGGAGGAAATGTTTCAAGCTTGTCAGCAACATTTTTCTTCTTCCGATGTCACCATTTTAGCCGCAGCTGTGGCAGACTACACTCCAAGTGAAAGGTCTGATACGAAAATAAAGAAAAAGGCGGGTGATCTAAAAATCGACCTGAAGAGGACTACAGACATAGCAGCAACGCTAGGAAAGGAAAAAAGGGAAGATCAGTTATTGATCGGTTTTGCCCTAGAAACAAATAATGCTGAGGAAAATGCCAAAAGAAAACTAGTCAAGAAAAATTTTGATTTCATTGTGCTCAATACCCTGGAAGATGAAGGTGCTGGTTTTAAACACAGTACGAATAAGGTTAGCTTTGTGTTTCCTGAGTCTTCAAGTAAGCAATTCGAGCTGAAATCAAAGAAAAAAGTCGCAGTAGACATAATAGATCAGGTTGAAGCGTTGTTTTAAACAAGTAAGATTCAAAAATGAAACGACTATTACTTTCCACTCTTTTCTCGATAGCTACCCTGATGTGTTCCATTGGACAAGAACTGAACTTCAATGTCAAGGTTACCACCAGCCCAAGTCTGAGCAAGGTAGACCCAAAGATTTTTAATAGTCTAGAAGGTCAGATCGAAGAGTTCATCAATAACACTAAGTGGACAGATGATGACTTTGAAGATGAGGAGCGGATTAAGGGTAATATTCAGATTACGATAGTCTCTGATATTTCTCCTACTTCCTTTGTGGCTGATATCCTAATACAATCTACGAGACCAGTTTTTAATAGCAGTTACACAACGCAGGTCGTTAATTACCTGGACAAAAGTATTCCCTTTACATATGTGCAGCTGCAACCGCTCGAAAACAATGTGAACGACTTCAAGGATAATCTGTCTTCTGTCCTCTTGTTCTATGTTTACTACATCATTGGTGTTGACTATGATAGCTTTTCTCCCATGGGTGGAGAACAATATCTGCAAATGGCAAGAAATATTTCAGCCATTGTTCCTCCTGGTACGAGCAATGATGATGGTTGGAACATTTCCGTGAGGGACAGTCGCACCACAATTATCGAAACCCTACTGAATCCAAGATCTAGAAGAGTACGAGAAGCTTACTATTACTATCATAGATTGGGCTTAGATCAGGCTGCAGGCGATATGGGAAAGGCCAAAGCTTCCATAGTTACTGCGATTAAGGATGTTCAAGCAGTAAATGCAGCAGCACCTAATTCTATGGCAGTCCAGATGTTTATGGACGGCAAGCGTAAAGAGATCGTAGAAATATTCAAACAATCTGATGCTAGACAAATTTCTCAAATGTATGATATGTTGACCGAGATAGATCCATCTCAAGCCAAGGTCTACGATCAATTAAGAAGACGCTAGATTTGCATGACTAGACTTGCCATTTTTGCCTCAGGAGGCGGAAGTAATGCTCAGTGCATTATGGACCACTTCAATGACTTAGAGGAAATATCGATTGCCTTAATTCTATCCAATCGTAAGAAGGCTGGGGTTCTAGATAGGGCCAGAAAGGCAGGCATCCGAAGCATGGTTTTTTCGAAGGCCGAATTTCAATCTGGAGAGAGCATAAAGGCAGCCTTGCAAAAGGCGCAAATTGACGTACTGGTTTTGGCAGGTTTTCTTTTGAAGGTCCCTCCTTACTTGCTTGAAATCTATTCTGACCGAATTCTTAATATTCATCCTGCACTTCTTCCGAAGTATGGAGGCAAGGGTATGTACGGGGCCCATGTTCATCAGGCGGTCTACGAGAACAAGGACTCTGAATCAGGCATTACAATCCACCTCGTTAATGAAAAGTATGACGATGGCA
>CAZMYK010000428.1:0-4286 GCA_964570435.1 uncultured Saprospiraceae bacterium
ACTGGAATGCTAAATAGTGGTGAAATGGATTGCACACTTGATGCAGGGTATTTTGCTCCTGTAAGTGTTGGAGATACCGTATTTGTCGATGCGAATGGAAATGGACTCCAAGATGCGATGGAAGCTGGAATCCCTGGCGTTTCTGTTGATTTATATAAAGTGGAAATGGGCACAGGTGTCCTTCAAACTGAAGACTACAATGGTGGTGATATTACCAATGTTAATACCGATGCAAATGGTTATTACAAGTTTGAAAATCTGCTTCCTGGAGAATATTATGTGATTTTTGATGTCAGCACCGCCACGGATGGAGCTGCGTCTGATTATGTCGCTACTGTAGAAAATGTAAATGGTAGCTTACAAAGCAATGATAGTGATATCAATCAATCTGGAGTTAGTGATACAACCATGCTCATCTCAAGTGGGAATATGGATTGTAGCCTTGATGCAGGATTCTTTGTACCTATAAGTATAGGCGATACAGTTTTTGTCGATGTCAATGGAAATGGCTTTCAGGATGATGACGATGATCCTCTAGAAGATGTCGTAGTCACCTTGTACGTGCTTGATGACATGGGTGTTGGTTCTGAAGTGACTGAAGATGCTGAAGGAAATTCAATTGTTCCAATAGAATCCGACTCAGATGGATCATACCTATTTGAAAATTTACCTCCTGGAGAATACTATGTAGAATTTGACTTAGTTCCAAATGTTCCAGATGGAATTGACTATGTACCCACCTTCCAAAATACAGGGATGGATGACCTCATAGACAGTGACGTTAATCCGATGTTTATCTCAGATACCACTGACTTTTTATCAAGTAATGAAGAGGACTTTTCTTTAGATGCAGGTTTTTTCATACCTGTAAGTATTGGTGATACAGCCTTCGTAGATACGAATTACAATGGCCTACAAGATATGGGTGAACCGGGGATTCCGGAGGTTACAGTTAGCTTATTCGACACTTCAGGAACTCAGGTGACTGAGGATTTCGACGGCAATACCTTAGTGACTATGACCGATGGAAATGGTTACTATAAGTTTGAAAATTTGCCTCCGAACGAGTACTATGTTGTTTTTGATGCCACAACGGCCAATAGCCCAGATGCTGCTGACTTCGTACCTACTCAGGAAAATATTGGAGGACTTCTATCAATTGATGATAGTGATATTAATACTGCAGGACTAAGTGATACAACAAGCCTAGAGAGTGGTGAGATGGATTGCACGCTCGATGCAGGTTATTTTGTACCTGTCGCCGTGGGGGATACTGTGTTTGTGGATGCCAATGGTAATGGTTTACAGGATCCATTAGAGGAAGGGATAGACAGTGTCTTAGTCACGGTTTTTGACGGCATAACTGGCAACGAGGTTACAACCGATTTTGCTGGAGATCCCCTGGATCCTACTTATACAGACTCGGACGGATATTATAAAATTGACAGTCTGCTACCAGGATCATACTATGTAGTTTTTGATGTATCCGCAAGTCCTTCAGATCCAGATGCGGCAGAATACCTTCCCACCCTACAAAATATTAATGGAGGCACCCTAGATCCAAGTGATTCCGATATAGATCTAGCAGAGACTTCAGACACTACTGGAATGCTAAATAGTGGTGAAATGGATTGCACACTTGATGCAGGGTATTTTGTCCCAGTTAGTGTGGGAGATACGACTTGGGTAGATGCCAATGGAAATGGAATCTTTGATAATGCTGAAGAAGCACTACCTGGTGTTCAAGTGAGCCTATACAAAATTGTGAACGGTGATTCGATACTTCAGACGGAAGACTACCTTGGCAATGACATTACTGGAATGGTTTCAGACGCTGATGGGGTATATACCTTCGATACGCTGATGCCAGGTGTCTACTACGTTGAATTTATGGAGCCTGCCGGTTCAGATTTCACCCTCACTAGTCCAGAAGAAGGGATGGATGAAAGTATCGACAGCGATCCCGATGTGCTTGAAGGAAATTCCCCTCTTACAGACTTCCTGGCAAGTGGAGAAGCTGATATGACCGTGGACGCCGGATTTTTCATACCAGTATTAGTCGGAGATACAGTCTTTGTGGATGTGAATGGTGATGGGCTTCAAGACGACATGGACTTGCCTCTCGAAGGTGCCGTTGTGACCCTATACCAGATAGATGAAATGGGAGTAGGGGTAGTAGTAACGGAAGATGCTGACTTGATGCCTGTCATACCTCAAACAACAGGACAAGATGGAAGGTACAAGTTTGAGAACCTACCACCTGGAGAGTACTATGTTGAATTTGACTTACTCACGAATGTAGTAGACGGAGCTGACTATGTAGCCACGCTATACCAACAAGGATCTGATATAACAATTGACAGTGATGTCGATATGATGCTAAGAAGTGATACCACCATATTCTTGCTCAGCGACAGTATGGATTGTGCACTAGATGCTGGTTTCTTTATTCCAGTAAGTGTGGGAGATACAGTTTTTGTCGACAACAATGGAAATGGCTTGCAAGATGATGATCCATTAGAATCAGGGATTCCTGATGTTATAGTAACCTTATTCAAGGTGAATGATATGGGAGTCGGAGTAGAGCAAATGGAAGACTATCTTGGAAATGACATCAGCATGGTCCTTACTGATGCTAACGGAAGCTACAAGTTTGAAAACCTCCAGCCCGGAGTTTACTATGTGGAGTTCGATGTAAATAATGATGCCAATGGGACCGACTTCTTTCCTACCTATGACAATATCACAGGTGCAGAACTAGTGGCTAATGATAGTGATATAAGTGAGGCTGGTGGAATGTTAAGTGATACCACCGACTTTTTGACAACTGGAATGATGGATTGTACCCAGGATGCAGGATTCTTTGAACCAATATCAATTGGCGATACGACCTTTGTAGACGCAAACCTAGATGGTATACAAGATCCTGGAGAACCTGGTCTGTCGGGAATTGAAGTAACTTTATTTCACTTCAATCCAGATTCGATGGCCTTTGTTGAAGTAACGGAAGATGTAAATGGAGACCTTGTTGAGCCTATTTTAACTGACAACATGGGATCCTATATTTTTGACGACCTACCTCCAGGTCAATACTATGTGGAATTTGACGCGGATGGGATACCGATTACCTTAGAAGATCAAGGAAATGACGACGAAGTCGATAGCGATGTTAACGAGTCAGGCCAAAGTGATACGCTTCTTGTTTTGTCATCGGACGTCACAAATACAAGTTTCGATGCAGGTTACCAGGGTCTCGACTTCGGTGACTTACCAGACAGCTATGTGACTTCTGACTCAATCAACATGGGCAATGCTCCCAAGCACGTGATCAGAGATTATAAATACCTGGGTTCTAAGGTGGACCAAGATGTAGATGGTGCACCTACGGAAGATGGCTTGGGAGATGACAATACAGGAAGTCCATATACCTTACCTGATGGACAAGTAGGCGGAGATGATGAAGACGGTATTGAATTTTTGTCTCCTATGCTTCCCGGGAATGTTGCCTACCTTAAAATGACATATACGGCGCCAGACAGCCCATCAGTTGATGATGCATTTATTAATGCCTGGATAGACTTTGACGGAAGTGGAAGCTTCGAGATGTCAGACGCTGTGGTATTCACAGAGGTGGATGGAGTCTCAGTAACAGCAACTACTAATTTGGGTCTGCCAGCAGCAACAGAGCGGATGGTGATTTTGACCTTTACGGTTCCGGAAACCGCCGTCTTTATGGACGGAAATGCGATGGCAAGGTTTAGGTACTCTTGCGAAGGAAACCTGGCACCAGACTCAGGGCTTGTATTGGATGGTGAAATCGAAGATTATGTGGTCCCTCTAGGAAAAATTGGTAACCTTGTTTGGTTAGATGAAAACTTTGATGGATTGCAAGATCCTAGTGCGCCAGAGCAAGTCTTGGCAGGTGTGCAAATGGTCTTGGCTTATGATACTGTAGTAAGTGGGCAGGAAATTAGTATTGTTGATACGATAGTGACAGATGGAAGCGGTCTCTATAGTTTCTGCGGGCTTATTGGAAGTCCTGGAGCTACTTATCAACTTACTCTGATAACTCCTGACGGCTTGGCATCAACAATGATGAACATTGGAAATGATGAAAACATAGATAGTGATGCAGATATCATTGTGGGTGAAGAAGGAAGGGACAGTATTCAGACTGATCCATTTACGATTACAGATGTAACAATGCTTCCTACCACTGAATCTGGTCAGGCTGATGATCCTAATTCCGTGAACAACTTCCCAGATAATCAAGTAGATCAGACCTA
>CAZMYK010000429.1:0-4279 GCA_964570435.1 uncultured Saprospiraceae bacterium
CTACCAGGTTCCATCGCTTCCTCAAGCTCAACAGGTGGTGTGACTGAATTTCTCTCCTTAGAAATCTCCGCTATCTTATTGGTATCTTTCTTATTCTTAGCATTGTCGGTTATTGTTGTACGCTCATCTTCGACCTTGTCCGTGACAGCACCTATATTTTTCCCAGTCTTGGGTGTACATGAAAGAATAGCTAGGGATATCATGGCGATGAACAGTGTGTTAGTCCTATATCTCATTATTAGATTTTTTACTTGTTTTTTTCTTATTTAGTCGTTTAGAGAAAGTGGCAAAGCACTTACCTAAAATCTCGATTATTTTTTTAGAGAGTATTTTTTCGCATTGATTAATCTAGCAAAATTTCATGACCATTGTCACTGCATAGGACCTGATAATTAGCCATCTTAATCTAAATCATGTCTCTGGCAGCAAAGAGTAATTACTACATTCTTCTAATCCAGATATTTCTATAACGAACGAGGTCACTGTGATCTTGTAGGGTCAAGGGGGCTTCTCCATGGGAATGGTTCCTAGGAAGGCCTTTATACTCTGTGGTGCCCCATATTTCAAAGTTATTTTGCGTGACTACGCCATTATGTAAAACAGTAAGCGAGGCGTTACTAGTCTTTCTGCCTTCTTCATTGAAGGTCGGAGCCTTGTAGATGATGTCGTAAGTCTGCCACTCACCTGGTGCCTTGCATGCATTTACTAAGGGGACTCCTTGCTTATACACTGCACTTGCTTGCCCGTTCGAATAGGTCCTACTTTCATAGCTATCTAAGACTTGAACTTCATACCGGCCCTGTAGGAATATCCCACTATTTCCTCTTCCCTGGCCTTCCCCTTTTACCTCTGAAGGAGAAGCCCATTCTATGTGTAGTTGGAAGTCTCCAAAACTATCTTTCGTAGTAATACCTCCAGTTCCAGGTTTTACCTGCATTGCTCCATCAATCAAATCCCACTCCACCTTTTCACCACTAGAAGAGACCCATGATGAAAAATCCGAACCATCGAATAGTACTTGTGCATCACTGGGGATACCATTGACGAAAGACACCTTGGGTGGAATAGGCTCCCATATTTCGGTAACTTCAGGATCCATTGATTCTCTATCCTTGCCTTGGGAAGTTGTAGCTGTTGTAATCAAAATGCAAAAAAGCATCATAAAATAGTATCTCATATCCTATAGAGTAGTAGTTATTATTGTTGAAATATAGGAATTAAAAGCGAAACCTGCAGAACATCAAGCAATGCTATAACTTCTTAAGCTTCCATTTTCCTTTTCTGAAAAGATAGATTAACATAGCGGCAAGAAAGGTTTCACTGATCGCTATCGAGGCATATACACCCTGAGATCCAAAACCCAGCCACTTTGCGAGACAATATGCAAGTGGGATTTCTATCAACCAGAAGGCGATAAAATTGACAATGGTCGGAGTCACAGTGTCACCTGCACCATTGAATGCATTTCCTAGGACCATCCCATAGGAAAATACAATATATCCAAGTGTGATTATACGTAGAGCTTTGACACCTTCGGCAATCACATCTGCTTCCGGGGTGAAAAATGATATGATCTCTGGTGCGAAAATCCAAAAGATTATGCTGACGAAGACTAGAAAAAACGCATTATACTTAGATGCAAGCCAAGCTGATTTCTCTGCACGCTCTGGCTCACCAGCGCCCAAATTCTGACCAACAAGGGTCGCAACTGCATTTGCTAGCCCCCAGGATGGAAGAATTGTAAATATGATCACCCGAAAGGCAACAGTATATCCTGCCACAGCTGTATTGCCAAAGTCACTGACTATCCGCACAAGAAAGATCCAGGAGAAGGTAGCAATGATGTACTGACCGATTCCTCCCAGAGAAAGCTTAATCAACTCCCATATTACCGCCAGGTCGACCTTCATATCCTCCCATATCAACTTGATCTTAGAGCTCCCCTTGATTAGGATGAAGAGTTGAAGCAAGACTCCAAATCCTCTACCGATGCAAGTCGCAATTGCTGCTCCATTGATTCCCAGCTCAGGGAAGGGGCCTATCCCAAAAATGAGTAAAGGATCTAGTATGATGTTAATCGAATTCGCAAATATGAGTGAATACATAGCGATTGCAGCATCACCAGCACCTCTAAAAATGGCATTTAGTAAGTAGAGTAAAAAGATAATGATATTGAAACTCAGCAGAATTCTTGTATAGCCTACCCCTTCTGAAATGAGGGCCTCATCTCCGCCCATTAGCCGTAAGACATCCTCGGCATAGATGTAGCCTAGGGTCCCTACAACAAGTGCTATCGCAGAGCTCAAAACCATCGATTGCACAGCAACATTACTTGCCCCCTTTCGATCCTTCTCACCTGTCCTACGGGCAATCAAGGCAGTTGTTCCCGCACTTAATCCTATGGCCAGCGAGTAGATGATGAACATAAAGGTTTCAGTCAAGCCAACTGTAGCAATTGCATTGACTGAAATTTTAGAAACAAAGTAAATATCTACTACTGCAAAAATAGATTCCATCACCTGTTCGAGCATCATAGGTATGGCCAAGAGAATGATGGCCTTTCCTAGATTCCCTTTAGTAAAGTCATGGTTCTTTCCACTAATACTATCCCTAATGGTTCTTACGACTTTCTTGATTCTCACGTTTTGTCTTTAACCTGCAAAGAAGAACTACATTGAAACTCCAAAATTAAGCATTTTGTAAGATCTCTTGGTTTTCCCTGCCTATAACGCAAACAAAGTCGCAATCGTCCTTTCTACCGCAAAAGGATCATCTTAATAGCAGTTACTTGGTCTTTACCCTTAAGTTTCAAGTAGTATACTCCAGCTGCTTCCTCTTCGAAATCTAGCCTAACTTGGTGGCTGCCTTCTTGATATAGGTCAGCGTGCGAATACACTACCTTTCCTCCAAGATCCACCACCTCTAATTGTAGTTTTTGTGACTTGCCAGTGTAAAAAGTAACTATAGTCTTATCTGCAAATGGATTTGGTGAGTTCTGATCCAATTTCAAGTTTAGGCTCCCAGAAGGTATTTGCGTGATTTGGATGCCTCTAGATTGCAGTTCTTGATTGTAAACTTCCGCTTCTATGGAATTGTCCATGGAGACCATACCAGCACTAATTCCATTAATTTTCAGCAGAGTCAATCCTCGTATGTCGATGGCAATTTCAGAATTCCAGCTCACTTTCAAAATACTACGTCCATCTTCCAGTCCCAAAGCATAGTTGGCTTCACTGAAGTCGGGAAGATCTGACTCAAGCTGAATGTTATCATGTAATCCTTGTATGGCAAAGGAGATCTGAAACCCTACAAGACTCAAATTTTCTTCACTAACAAAAGAAGTAGAGGTAGGAGCTTCTTTCATACCGAAAACTACTTCACTCAGTTCACGAGTTATTGAACTAAGCCCACTTTTAGCTTGGAAGCTAGCATTGACATCGCCTACCTTTACACCCTTGAATCTGTGAAACTCATCACTGCTTAGGTTTCCAATTGAAGACTCCTCCGCAAAGTACCAAGGATTATGAGGATCAGGGAATATATGATTCTCGTTTACAAAGCGCCAAGAATTATTGTTCTTAAAATTGTCTTTGAGTCCCAAAATGACCTTTCGTAAATCAAGAAGATCCGAAACACTTATGTTACTTGAATTATTGATATCTGCTGCAATGAGCAGGTAGGGGCTAGCTAAGACTTTTAGACCTAGAATATGCTTTTGAATCAAGACCAAGTCTAGGGTAGTCACGCCATTTAGGACATCATCATTCTTGCTTGGTTTCAAAACATAGTCTTCATACATCAGCAAGTCTTCGAACGTAAAGTATCCATCTATTGTCTTTTTTTCAATGGGTGAAGCCATATAAGTGCTCATAAGTTCCAAATCTACGTTGCTGAGCATGGACAAGGTGGCTTGATCAAAGACCTCTCCTGAAACACTTGCCAAGGCTAATTCAGAGCTACAAGCATCATTGTGAACTGTGATTCGCACATAGGTTTCACAAGTAGATTGATTCCCTTCAGCGTCAGTCAACCAAAGCACAACTCCCACTGTATCAATGGGTAAGACCTCCAATGATGAACAATCAATCGTGAGCCGCTGGTCGCTTGTATCTGGAGAGAATGAAGCAACCACTGGATTACTACAAGCATCATAGCTACCAAGGTCAAAGTCACTAGCCCAGAATTCGACTTGCTCACCCACAAGATCAATTGAGCTAGCAAGCCCATTGTAGCAATAAGGAGTAGGGCCTTGTGCATCAATGATGGTGATCTTTTGCTC
>CAZMYK010000430.1:0-4273 GCA_964570435.1 uncultured Saprospiraceae bacterium
GACAAGGCCCTTTTTATCCCTATCCTCTGACTGGCCCAAAGAACACGCTGACTTCAATGAAGTCGCTTACCGTAATGGGAGCACTTCAGATTTGTACTTTGCTAGAATTAGGGGAAGTGGACATTCTAACTTCATGGATATTCCCAAAATGATAAACCTTCGTGCAATCAATGAGGCTGGATCCATCAAGCACGATGAGGCTATTCGGATCACTTCCAAGTTGGTCACTGCATTTTTTAATCAATACCTCCTAAATGAAGACCCTAGCTTGGAATCCTTGGCAACAGATTTCCAAGAGCTTGAGATTAAAAAATATGTAAAAACAGGCAGGTAGCATATAGATTTCAAGGCACAGCGTCCAGCCTCTTTCATACAATTCTGGATCGTGCCAAGCAAGATTAGGGGGAATCCTATGTGTCAGAAATGGCAAGCATCCACACCATGGTGGCATCCAACAAGCTTCCATAATACTTGGTGAAGTGAAGAATACTTATCTTTAAGGATTCGAGATCACCTTGAAAGAGAAGAATACTAGAAGATGATATTCATAGCAGGGATCAGCATTGCCCTATTCATTTCAGCCTTATTGCTCGTCAAGAAAAATAAGACAAGGGCTGACATTTTTCTATTCTCATGGATGATCTTGAATGCAGCGCATCTTTGCTTTTTCTACCTCGTTTATACCGACACGCTTTACGATTATCCATACCTCCTAGGCGTGCAATTCCCTTTTCCATTGCTCAATCCTGTTTTATTATATTTTTATGTCTCATCAGTAACTAGTCGGTTCCCAAGTAAGAAGCTTGTAGTAGGTGCCCATTTCTTGCCTACCATATTAACCTTTGCCTATCTCGTGCCATTTTTCCTTCTCCCAGCCGAGCAAAAAATTGATGTTTTTCAACACAATGGTCAAGGCTATGAGGTCTTTCAAAGTATTACGTTGATATTAGTCTTCTTAGCAGGCATATTCTATGTGGTCTGGTCCAGCTTACTATTGAGAAGTCATAAAAAGCGTATAAGAGAGGAGTTTTCTAACTTAGAACTGGTCAATTTGAGATGGCTACAGCTACTTGTGTACGGCCTAGCTGTGATTTGGGTCATCGTAATATTTACCCGAAATGACACCCTGATCCACCTGGGCCAGTCCGTCTTTGTCATCTTAATTGGATTTTTCGGAATTCAGCAGAAAAATATCTTTAAGACGGAGATGCCACAAATCGACAATAGCAAAATCAGAGAGGCAATTCCCGAATCAGTCAATCAAGAAAAGACACATGAGAAGAGCATCGAAAAGGAAAAATATACCAGCTCCGGATTGTCTGAAGCTAGAGAAAATGAATATTATGGACGATTAAGTCAATTGATTGAAGAAGAAAAAATTTATACAAATTCAGATCTATCATTGAGCGAGCTTGCTTCTACCTTAGATATACATCCCAACTACCTATCTCAAATCATTAACAAGAAGGAAGACAGAACCTTCCACGCCTACATCAACGATCATAGAATTAATGAATTCAAACGATTAGTGGCATTACCAAAAAATCAACAATTCACACTGATGTCTCTGGCTTATGATTGTGGATTCAATTCAAAATCTACCTTTAACAGGTATTTCAAGAAAACAACTAATCAGACTCCATCCCAGTATGTTAAGAGCTTGATGGGATAGTTCTTCCATAAAGGCAGTAAAAATTAGTGTCAAATTACAATCTGGCCCAATAGGCATTGGACTTCAGCATATGTTTGTTTCATTAATCATTAAAAAATAGATATGATGAAATTAAGCACGATCTACCTTTTTGCACTTGCTTTGTTATTGATTAGCGCTTGCGGAAAATCACTGAGTTTTGAAGAAAATGGGACCCTAGTGCCCCTCACCGTGGTGGATGATTCTTCACTACCCTCGATAAAGATTAATGGCGTCCTCTTACATTCAGAAACCTACGGGAACCCGAGTGATCCAATGTTGGTCCTAATTCATGGGGGACCAGGTGCAGACTACAGGGGACTACTGAATTTTAAAGAACTGGCAAATGATTCCTTCTTTGTAGTCTTTTACGACCAGCGAGGATGCGGATTGTCAGAACGAATTGATCGCAGTTCTTATTCGAGTATACAGACTTACATCGACGAACTTGATGGCGTGATTAATCATTATCGGAATAGTGCAACTCAAGAAGTGGTCTTAGCGGGTCATTCATGGGGAGCCATGCTGGCAACCGCATATGTCAACCAAAAACCAGATAGTGTCTCGGGTATGATCCTGGCTGAACCAGGTGGTTTTACCTGGGAACAAACAATCAGTTATGTTGAAAAGGCAAGGAAACTTGAATTATTTGCAGAAACGACAAATGATTATGTGTACCAGGACCAAATTATCACAGGCGATGATCACAATACGCTGGATTACAAGATGGCTTTGTCCACTGCCGGAGATGTCACCACAGGTGATTTGGGTGCCACCCCTTTCTGGAGGTATGGAGCTATTTGTAATATTGCCTCCTTGGACCTGGCTATTAATAATCCAGAACAGCTAGACTTCACAGCAAATCTTAGCCTATTTACAAGGAAGACATTATTTGCTTTCAGTGAACTAAATACTGCCTATGGAAGGGAACACGCTGATGCTGTTTCAGCATTCTTGCCCAACGTGGAGCTAGCAGAAATTCTAGATTGCGGACACGAAATCCCACATTTTGGATGGAATAATTTCTATGCGGTTGTAAAAAATTACCTAACTGAAATCTTATAAAAAATGAAATACTTAATCACAATAATCGCCTTCATAAATATCAGCCTAGTCCATTCGCAAAACATCAACTGGACGGCAGGAAGTGAGCTTCCTAAACAAATGATTTACAACAATTTCGGATATGACTTTGGAATGACTATTCAACTTGGGTATGCCTCAAGACTTAATACTAAAAGGCCCATTCTATTAGCGGCCGATCTTTCACTTCCAATGGGCAAAAATTCTGTCGATGATTTCAAGCTTAGAGTCGGTGGACAGGTTTTACTTCATAGGAGAAATGACTTCTCATTGTCAGCAAAAGCCTACGGAAGTCTGAGGAGACATGAAACAACTCTCGTTAGGATGCATAGTTTTGGATCGGAAATTGGATTGCTCTTCGGATACAATCAACCCAGCTGGCATCTTGCTGCTGAGGCCGGCTTCGACAAATCGATCATCACGCATCTTGAACATAGTGCTCGTTTGCAGGAAAACTACAAAGACATTTCTAACGGATGGTTTATTCCTTCGGGAGGGAATTTCTATTATGGATTTCAAGCGAGTAGGAAAATGGGCAAACGTTTTGAATTGTCACTAAGACTAGGAGCCACGAGGGCACAGAAGAAAGATGAAAATGCCTTGCTACCTTACTACGGGCAAATTGCTTTGGCATATAGCTTTGGATCATAATAGCACAATCCAGGGATAGCTTAGAACCTACAGTAAGAATTAAAATAAATAGAGTCAATTCCCCTCTGGCGAAAAATCCTTGAACCTATACTCTAGGTCGATTGTTCTAGCTTTCCTAACTTGTAAGATATGAGTAAGACAGGACATGCCGATCTACCGCTACACTATGGCCGAGTGCCTAAGTGGTTGGCAGATCGAATGAAGTCCTTGGGTGGAGCGATCACAGAGAGTATCTTGCAAGAATATGGCAAGGAAGAATTCCTTCGTAAGATGAGTGATCCCTTTTGGTTTCAATCCTTTGGAGCTGTGCTTGGGATGGATTGGCATTCATCGGGAATTACAACTTCAGTCATGGGTGCCTTGAAGAGAGCGATTACGCCTAGGTCAAAGGAATGGGGACTTTACATCTGTGGAGGGAGGGGGAGACATTCTCGCAAGACTCCCTCAGAACTGCTAGCCATTGCCGAAAAGACAGGGCTCAATGGGAATGACCTTGTTAGGAGCAGCAAATTGAGTGCAAAGGTGGATAGTTCAGGTGTGCAAGATGGATTCAATATCTACCTACACAATTTTATTCTCACTAGTGAAGGTCAATGGGCGGTGGTTCAGCAGGGGATGAATGAAGCTTCTGGGATGGCGAGAAGGTACCACTGGAATTCTGAAAATATGGACTCATTTATACAGGACCCTCATGCCTCAGTTTGTGGACAAAACCAGGGCTTGATTCTCAACCTGGTGGATGGCGGTGCTAAGACTACTCAAGATGGAGTTCTAGAAATTTCCAAGGAAAGGCCTGGAAAAATGATGAAGGAGATTCTTAAGATTGTACTCCCAGGGCATCATGAGGTA
>CAZMYK010000431.1:0-4263 GCA_964570435.1 uncultured Saprospiraceae bacterium
TCCATCTCCGTCTCTTCTTGATGCGATACTATAGATATACTGCTCATCACCGTCTTGACCATAGTACTCGACCTCATTTTCTTGTCGATCTTCTCTTGTAAATTTGGAAAGATGCAGTGTGGTGATACCTGCACTACCAAATAAGTTTTTTGCGTAATTGGAAAAGCTTTGTCCACTTATGGCTTCAACTATCCTAGCAAGCAGCCAATATCCTGTGTTGGAATAGATATAAGTATCCTCGATCGGATAAGTCAAATCCCAGTCTTTAAGTACGTACTCAATAAACTGATGATTGTCATATGACGGAAAATAATCGATAGGATCACCACCGGATGCGACGCCCCAGCCACCAAATGAATTATGTAAAAGATGGTCAACAGTCATTTGTAGTTCCTGGTCCGAAATTGTGGCGGTTCCGAAATCGTCACCAAGGATTCCTGCTGGTCCAAAAACCTTGTCATCAAGATTTAACATGCCATCTTCTACAAGTTTTAAGATACTTACACCTGTAAACATCTTACTTATACTTGCAACCCTAAATACACTTGCAGGTGATACCGCCTCAGAAGTAGTTTTATTCGCAAGCCCATAGCCTTTAGCATAGACCATCCGTTCATCTTTGCTGATTGCTATGGAGGCTCCAGGAATATTGTACGCTTCGAGAAAGGCCATAACTCTGTCATCTACACCACTCAAATCTTCTTGCTCAATCGGGTCTGGATCAGGATCGGGATCTGGATCGATGGGAAGTGTTGGATCATCAACATCCTTGGTGCATCCAGTTAATATGAGTAAGAGAAAAACGAAAAGGACAGATTTGCTGGGGAATTCCATGATTTAATATTTGAGTCGAATACTATAAAGATATGCTTTTCGAAGGACTTTTGCAGGCCGTTTAATTGCTTGACTCCAGTAAAAAATTAGCTTGGCACCTGGCAAAGACACATCAAATTGTGTCAGGAACTAGACATGAAAGCAAACGGCGGCTGCTTCACTTGTTCCAATTTAGAATCATTCTAAGACATTTGTTGTGAACAAATGTTTTTCTTTTCGCTTACATTGATACTTATTATTAACAAAAGAAAACAGATGTCAGATTCAAAAACAGAAATACAGGTATTCGGAAATGGCCCCCTACGGGTGAATGGTCCACTTAAGGTCACACTTGCCGATGGCTCAGAAGTTGAAAAGGAAGAAGGCGCAACTTTTTGCAGGTGCGGTTTCAGCTCTAACAAGCCATTTTGTGATGGAAGGCACAAGAAAGAAGGTTGGGAAGGATAGTAAGGTAGCTTACGGGAAAGCTTCTAACCTAAAGAAGTTTGGACCAAAAGTTAAAAGTAAAAAGGCGATCGGTATTCCGATCGCCTTTTTTATGCTCTTAAAAACTTTGTTTCTTAATATTCCCAAAGGTCGTGTTCGAAATTGAAAAGGTCATTCTTAATCTTTTCACTTTCAAGTAACACATCTATTCCTAATTGATCACTTTCTTCGAAGTAATCTTTCAGTCTTAAATCCAATACGTTCGATTGCTTATAGATATAACTCGCAAATATCCTGGCCTCGAATAAGTCATACCAGGTCATCGGAGCGGCATCATTTTCATCATTAAAGACTTGGAACTTAGATAGCGATTCTCTGATCTGTGGATAGTATACCCAGAAAAGTGGCGCCTCATATTTGAAGATGCCAGTCTCCTCATCGAACTCCTCCTTAATTGGAGCAATTCCAAGAATCCTTACCCTCATTCTTGACGTCTGCTCATCGAAGAACCAAAGTTCTTTAACTCTATATCTCTTAATGTCTTCCCAGTTAATTTCCTCTGTGGTAATCTTGATCTGCTCCTCATAAGTTTCAGGATCAAAAACCACGGAAGTATCTACCCTATTCAGAAGTCCTGTAAGCTCATTGCTTTCTATTATCTCTGTAAACCTGTCATCTCTGAAGACATTGATGTCGCCGTTGTTAGCAAGTTCTTGAATAATAGAGAAAAACGATTTTTCTGGATATCTAAATACTAGATTTCTTTTCTCTCTAGTATCGATAATTCTCCAGATTCTTTTCTCCCAAGCTACATCAGCTTCACGAATCGGTTCATAAGGAAGAACTCTATTTTCTACCATCAGACGTTTTTCTACGACACCGTCTAAGAAAACCTCGTCAACTGGCTCGCTTGATTCAGTCATAATTTCCTCTGCTCGCTGAGCCTGAGAAACATTGACCGATCCTACAACCAAGATTAGCAGTAAGAAAGCATTCAAAAATTTAAGAGCAATTTTCATCTTTTTCAATATTTGGATTTAAAATTAGGAAGTCCTTATTAGAGTAAGAACTTCCTAAGACTGTATTTTATTTTATGTTGAAAACCATAGTATTCAACTCTCTTGCCGCTGCATCTCCAGGACAAGAACATTTTACGTTCTCAAAGTAGTAAGTATCTCCCGGCTTCGCCTTAGAGATAATCGCTTGAGTCTTGCCGCTATACTTGGTTCCAGGATTCACTGAAAATTCTGGATCCTGTCTCTTAGCTACTCTTACAACTCTATATCCCTTGATAGTACATCTTGCATCAAAATCGAAGTTCTGAAGATCTGCTATTACACCCAGTTGCGCCTTAAAAGGACCAGCTCCCATAGAACCACCTGCCTTACCAGAAAGCTTGGCGATTGGATCTGGAATTCTTTTCACTCTGAAATCCTTTGAAGCGTTAAGTCCAGGAGCAGCTACGTTTATTTTGGCAAATTCTCCCTTCTTGGTAGGTCTGCTTACGTTAACTGTAAATGTTCCGTCACCATTCTTTTTGATCTTCGCACCTCCTGCACCACCTGCTGTAACTTTAATCTGGCCTGAAGAAACACCAGCTGCAGAAACTTCCACTGGGTTATCAACTCCGATGTAGAATACGTTCATCTTAGCAGCTGAAACAGATACTGATCTTTCTCCTACTTCGTATTCGAAGGTCTTTCTGAAAGTCTGTACTTCATCAGTTACCGGATTTTTAATACTTGCTACAGCGTCAAATTTCTTGATTCCTACAGAACTTGCAGTTTGCTCGAATGAAGCGATTCCTTCACCATTTACTGGCAGTGACCTTCCATTCACGCTAATGCTAATTCCTGTTTTAGAATCAGCTCCTGCAAAGGCTGAAAGGAAGACATCTGTTTTGAACTTTTCACCCTTAATTACATAAGACTTTTCAGGTGCAGAAACTACCGTGAACTTGTCTAAGACAACATCAGTCGTAGTACCCACCTTACCAGCTAGGTAGTTAAGAAAAGAAGACTCAGTAGACTTCACATCGTTTTGAAACTTTCTGAATATTGGAAGAGTTGCCTGTAATGGCATATGGTCGAAATTCATGTGTGACCATGAAGCTTTTCCCTTTTCCTTCCAAGTCTTATCGTCGATATTGACTGCAACGTTCTTTTCAAAAGCCGCCTGGTCACTACTATCGACCATTGCCATGATCTCCTCCTTGTATTTAAGTAGGGCAGCCTTAAGGTTGGCTCCATTTCCTTCCTCTACAAGGTATCTTGTAGTGATGTCCATGTTCTTCTTACCCATCAGGTCGTCAGTTTTAGCACCTGTCTCCTTATCTGCAACCCATCCCTTAGTCTGTTCAATCATGTCATCCATGATTTTCTGGATGTCTGCTTCCATTTGATTAGAAAGCTCCCTTGCAGGATCGATTCTCTCAGCATAAGTAGCCAAAGATTCTTTCTTCTTTGCCCCATCTTTAATTGCTGGAATGATGGCCTCATTGGCCTGATCCAAAGCCGTATTCGACTTGATTAGCCCTTTATCCACGATCTTAAATGCATTAAAGATTTCTGCGGATACGTTAAGAGCCAACATTGCGGTAAGCACCAAGTACATGATGTTAATCATCAACTGGCGCGGTTCCTTTGGTATTGACATTTTATATTATTTTATATAGTTAGCTAATGATGTTCAATTACGACTTTGCAACAGGTGCACTGAATGCACTTAGTACGTTACCGTAAACAGAGTTAAGTGATGTCAAGTTTCTGTTAAGAGAAACCATTTGCTCCTTATATAATTTCGTGTCATCTACTGTCTCATTAAGCGTAGACATTGCTTCATTCATTCTTGAATAGAAGTTATGCATAGACTTAAGTTGCTCAGATGTTTCAGAGAAATCTACCTCCTGTAGAGACTTAAGTGCTCCTAAGCTCTTAGACATAGATTGTAGTTCATCTAACATTCCTCCTAATTTGTTATCTACAGACTCACCATCTAGTGGCT
>CAZMYK010000432.1:0-4251 GCA_964570435.1 uncultured Saprospiraceae bacterium
TTTTAATTCATGAGCAATTTTTAATACTTGTCCTTCAGTTTCAGCACTGCACGGACCTGCTATGATATAAGATCTTTTCTTTTCAACTCCGAATGGATTTTCAAATGTCATTTCCATGTTAATAGTCTATTTTAGTATTTTTTTAATCTTATTTGCCTCACATACCATGTCGTGAAACATATCATAATTTTTCTTAATTAAGGCACTCCTGAAATTAGAAAGCACATTGATGTGCTCATCAAGAACTTCTAAAACATTGTCTCTGTTTTGTTCGAAAATCGGTACCCAGGTAGAAGGCGAACTTTTAGCTAGCCTGACAGTACTGTCGAAACCAGTACTTGCCAGCTCGAAAATCCTGTCTTCGTCTTCCTCTTTATTCAATACTGTTATTGCCAAGGCAAATGAACTAATGTGCGAGATATGTGAAACATAAGCCACATGGGTGTCATGAGCAGATGCCTCTTGGTACAATAATTTCATTCCCATTTTGATATACATCGATTGTACCAATTGAAATTGATCTTTACCACTTTCTTCTCGATTACAAATCACTACGTATTTACCTTCAAATAAGTGGTCAATTGCAGCACTTGGACCTGAATACTCTGTACCAGCCATAGGGTGAGTTGCAACATAGTTAGCCCGTTTAGGATGTCCTTTTAAGCGACTTAGTATGTCGGCCTTGGTGGAGCCCACATCAACTACGGTTTGTTGGTCCACAAGGTCAAGGATCTCAATGGCAAGATCACCTATCGTATTTACAGGAGTAGCAATTATAATTAGTTCAGCTTCCTTTACGGCTTCGATTAGTGACCCTGAGCGATCGATAAAGCCGATTTGCATGGCCATCTGCAAGTGTTCGTTAGAAGCATCTACACCTATCACCTCACTTGCAAATCCGTTATTCTTCAATGCCTTTGCCATCGAACCTCCAATTAATCCAAGACCTATCACTGCTACCTTCATGCCCCTTTTTTAAATGTTTCTACTCGATGAACTGCCTCGCTAATTAATTCCTTAGGCTGGCAAAGTGAAATTCTGATGTACCTATCACCATTGCTACCAAAGATGCTGCCAGGTGTGATAAAAACATTTGCATTGTAAAGAATCTCATCTGCCAACTCTTTGGCGTCACGATACCTATCATTTATCTTAGCCCAAAGAAACATGCCACTTTGATTGTCTCGGAAGGTACAATCTAGCAAGGTAATCAGCTTTACCACTATAAGTCTTCTTTCTTGATACACTTTGTTGAGCTCCTTGTACCAGCTAGGTCCCATTTTCAACGCAGTTGCTGCCCCTTCTTGCACAGCGCGAAACATTCCTGAATCCATATTACTTTTGAACTTTAGAATAGTCTTTATATAATCGGAAGATGCGCCTAACATTCCCACTCGCCATCCAGACATATTATGAGACTTACTTAGAGAATTTAATTCTATCGAACACTCTTTTGCTCCATCCACATTGAAAATGCTGAAAGGCTCTTGGTTTAGAATAAAACTATAAGGATTATCATGGCAAAGAAGGATATTATTCTGGCTGCAGAAGGTAACTAATTCTTTGATCGCCAAGGGATTAGCTTGTGCGCCTGTGGGCATATTTGGGTAGTTGATCCACATCAGTTTGACCTTCGACAGCTCTTTGTCTTTTAAGTCTTGGATACTAGGTAGCCAATCATTTTCTTCCTTTAGGTCATAGAACACGCAAGTCGCGCCGCTTAGCCTTGCTGCAGAGGCGTAAGCAGGATAACCAGGATTTGGAACGAGGACTTGGTCTCCTTGTTCGAGAAAGCTCATTGTAATGTGCATAATGCCCTCCTTCGAACCAATAAGCGGCAGAATTTCGGAGTCAGGATCCAGCTCTACCTTGTAGCTATCAAGGTACCATTGACTAAATGCACTTCTTAATTCAGGAATTCCTGAGTAAGACTGGTAACCATGGCTTGTAGCTTCCCTAGCGGCTTCATTTAAAGACTTAATAGCTAATGGTGGCGGACTTAAATCTGGCTTTCCAATACCTAGATTAATGATATTTTTTCCTTCAGCATTCATTTTGGCCACCTCTCTGAGTTTATGCGAGAAGTAGTATTCTTGGACGTGATCTAATCTACTTGCTTGCTTAACTATCATAGTAATCGCCTTTTTCGTAGGTACCTAGAATTTTTAGTTCAGAAGTGTCTTTTCTCAGATCGTGCATGATCTTTTCAAAATCCCCCTTGCCATTGATGATGAAGTCTACAAAGAAGTAGTATTGCCATTCCTTACCAACGATCGGCATGGACTGGATCTTCGTAAGGTTCGTATTGTTTTTAGTTAGATTTTCCAACACCGTACTTAGACTTCCGACCATATGCTCAACTGCAAAGGATACAGAAACCTTAACATGGTGTCTCTTATACAGGTGATTACTCCCCTTCCTCTCAAGTACCAGAAACCTAGTGTAGTTCCTATGATTTGTCTCTATTTCTTGTGCTACTATATTTAGGCCAATTCGTTCTGCTGCTAGTCTGCTAGCAATTGCTCCTCGCTTTGGATTATTATTTCTCTTCACCCTCATAGCACTCGCAGCAGTATCATCTGCTTCTACAAGCCTAATATGCTCATGTCGACTGAAAAAATCTGCACATTGAAGGATGGCCATGGGGTGGGAATGTACTTCCTCAATGTCCTCTATTTTGCACCCTTCTAGGGCTAAAAGGTTATGTTTGATACGTAGTAAGACTTCCCCAACTACAGTAAGTTTGGAATCCTTAAGAAGGATATAGTTTTGTAGCAAGGATCCGGCAATCGTATTTTCAATGGCCATTATTGCAAATTCACTTTGCTCTGAATCTTCAGCTTTCAGAATAAGTTGGCTAAAAGTCTTCGCAGGAACTATGTCAACCTCCCTGCTTGATTCTGCGAAGTAGTGTCTTGCGGCGATTTCGTGAAAAGCACCAGGCTTGCCTTGGATTACTACCCTTATTTTCTCTTTCTCTTTCATGTCAGATTTCTGTCATCTAGACTTTTCCTAAAAATGAAAAAGGAGAACTCAATTGAGAACTCCTTCGATATTTCTTATTTATACACACGAAGTTCTCACCTTTTCCTTAGATAAAAATAGAAGAAGAAACAGAAGCTAGTATGCACTATAGATTTTGTCATTGTCCCCCAAACTTATTCTTTATTTTCGAAAAACAAAATAAAAAGTCAATAAAAGTAAGGGCTAAGGACTTAAAATCAATAACTTACAGGTGCAATAATTGCCTATGCAAGTAGAATAATGTTACTTTTGCGTATGATTCAATCGTCATGTGTTATTTTTGACTGGGCAATACTATGCCTGGGTCTACTTTATCTTTGATTTTTGATAACAGTGTTATGTGTGTATCGGAAAATGAAGCAGATGGAATGCTTGCTTTACTTTGAAATGGTAAACCAACACTTGACCTTTCCCAAATGAAAATCTGTCTTCTTATGATGTTACCCAAGCAGTTATACTTTAACAAATTGAAGTGATGTGCTTTACTTTTCTACCCTTCTAGACCTGGAACGTAACCCAGCCGCTATCTGGATCATTACCTTTTTTGGATAAGCCTGCTAGGATCTTCCATTCATGCCTCGCATTGACGCCCAGGTAGGTTCCTGGTATATTTGAAGGGATAGGAAATTCGGCGTCCCATTCATATTCTCCCTCTGCATCTAGTCTGAAATTCCGGTCGATTGTAAGTTCTTTCTTGTAAGTTGTCGCATATGCTGTCCTGTGTGCTCCACCACTTTGCCGAACTCGATTGTTGGAACTTTGGTAATTTCCGTTGTCCCTGTACCTTACCATTTCCTCAGCTTTTAATTTGAGATATAGGCGATCTACTAGAACATCATGTTCCTTAATCTGACATAGTACTTTTACTCGGACTACTCCTTCACTATGGATAGAGGAATTATCAATTACAATATGCAATTCTGCGCCCGTTCCAGCTATGTAGTTCTTGAACTTCTTTAGTTTGTCGAAAATTCCCATGCTTTCAGATTGATTGGTTCTTGTGATAATGTTATAAACCTAAAATGATATTTATGCTCTGACAGTTCCCTGTATAGCTAAAAATAGGCAAAAGAAGACAAAAGCGCTACAGGCATGTCTTTTCAAAAGAGAATTTGCAAGGATTAACGGGTAACTTTTTTGACTATCTATCGCATTTGCTTCGCTATGGATATTTCGTCTTTACTATATTTGTTTTTATGGACTATGAAAAAGTAGCATTTGATGACT
>CAZMYK010000433.1:0-4249 GCA_964570435.1 uncultured Saprospiraceae bacterium
CAATACGCCACTCTTGCCGTAAATCATATATCCCTGCCCACTTGCGCACCCAAATCTTATACCTTACCCTACACATTGACAATATTATATTAAGCCGTTTTACCATATTACCAAATCGAGTGCTAAATTCAATAAATTTCAATTTTTATCGCGAAAAATGTCGAAACGCAATAAAGTTAGGTAAGCTTCTCCTGCAACCAGAACTTCCAACAATGATCTTCAAAAAACTTCTGAGCATTTTCTAACGTGCAAGACCATCATAAGAACATTGACCTAGATCAATCTTAAACCAACTTCCGAGCCTTCCCTCCATAAAAAAACCCAGGAAAATCTTCCCAGGTTATTCTACTCTTTAAGTCCTGTATCTTGTTTTCTATAGAATATTGAATCGATGGCGGACTGCACTCTCTAGAAAGAGATACATCTTTTTTCCATCATTGACGCGGATTCTCTTCCTTTTCACCATCATTGCATTCGTCTTCTTAATCTTCTTAAAAAGGTTCAAGTAGTAGACATAAGCCACATGCACCCCAAACCTGACTTCCTTGGGTAGTCGAACAATTCCCCTGAAGGCGTCATCGAAATCCTTCTTTATATCTGCTTCGATCGCTTCCTTTTGCTCATTATCGAAATTAACAAAGTCAATCCCCGGGAAGTAAACTCTTCCACGCTCATCATAGTCACTCTTCATATCCCGCAAAAAATTGATCTTCTGAAACGCCGCCCCAAGACTTCTTGCTGGATCCACCAGGCTGTCATAAAGACTTACATCGTTATCACAGAAAACCTTCAAGCACATTAGACCGACTACTTCGGCAGAACCATATATATACTCTTTGTAGCCTTCCACACCATAGTCGCTCTTGTACAAATCCATTTCCATACTTTTCAAAAAGGCCTCAATAAGCGGCAAGTCGATGGCGTATTCATGCACCACCTTCTGAAAGGCGTGCAGAACAGGGTTGAGACTTAGCCTTTCTTCAATGGCCTGATACGTGTCCTTCTTGAAGCGATCCAAGAGGGCCTTCTTATCATGTTCGTGAAAGGTGTCCACAATTTCATCCGCAAATCTTACGAAGCCATATATATTATATATGGGGCCCCTAAACTTCTTGTCAAAGGCCAGAATACCCATAGAAAAGGACGTAGAATACCTCTTAGTAATCACTTGGCTGCATTCTTCGCAGGTATCCGTGTATAACTTTATTGCATCCATCTTTAAGCGTTTATAATTTCATTAGCAACCACTTGGCCAGATATCAATGAAGGGGGGACTCCAGGTCCTGGTGTGGTTAGCTGTCCTGTAAAATACAAATTTTCTACCTTGCTCTTCATCTTAGGTTTGAGGAAGGCAGTCTGTCTTAGAGTATTGGCAAGACCATATGCATTGCCTTTGAATGCGTTATAATCTTCCTTAAAATTACTTACTCCATAAGACCTCTTATAAATAATGTGCTCGCGTATGGGTTCGCCAGCAAATTTCTCTAGTCTCGCAATCATCTTGTCAAAATACCGTTCTCTTTCTTCTTCACTGTCGCTCAAGTCCGGTGCAATTGGCATCAGCAAGAAAAGATTCTCTTTTCCTTCTGGTGCAACACTAGAATCTGTCCTCGAAGGCACGCAGGCATAGAAAAGTGGAGCCTTCGGCCATCGTGGCTTCTCATATATATCTATTGCATGCTGGTCAAAGTCTTTGTCAAAAAACAAATTATGGTGCTTTAAGCTCTCTAGCTTCTTATCCACACCCAGGTAGAATAGCAAACTTGAAGGGGCCATCGCCCTTTTATCCCAGTAACTAGCACTATACTTCCGATATTCCGGCTGTAGCAAATTCTGTTCGATGTGCTCGTAGTCTGCAGAACCGACGACATAGTCACAATCATAGTCACCTTGATCAGTATTGACTGTCTTAGCTTGGTTTTTCTTAATGTCAATGCGATTGACGGTATGACCCAACTTAATTTCTACTCCTAGTTCTTTCGCTAGAGAGACCATGCCGTCAATGATCTTATGCATGCCGCCCATAGGATACCAAGTACCCAAGGATAGGTCTGCATAGTTCATCAAACTGTATAGGGCTGGTGTTTTTTGCGGAGTAGCGCCAAGAAACAAGACTGGGAATTCCAGCAATTGAATCAATCTTTCATCCTTGAAGAGGCTTCGCACTTGCTTGCTAATCGAAGTAAACATCTGAAGTTTCAAGGAGGACTTTAGTATTCGTAAGTCTGCAAACTCAGAAATAGAGTGCGAAGGCTTCCATACAAATTCATCCATTCCCACCTTATACTTATATTCCGCTTCTGCTAAAAACTTCTTAAGCTTACTTGCACTTCCGGATTCGATGGATTCAAACAAGTCGTAAAGATCTTCGATATGAGCTGGAACCTCTAGTGTATCGTCCTTGTAGTATATTCTGTATGAAGGGTCTAGTCGAACAAGATCATAGTAATCACTCACCTTCTTACCAAATTTTGCAAAGTATTGCTCAAATACCTCAGGCATCCAATACCAGCTTGGTCCCATATCGAAGGTAAAGCCATCCACTTCAAACTTTCTGGCCCTCCCGCCAGGGGTACTATTCTTTTCCAGAATAGTCACATTGTAGCCTTCCTTAGCTAGGCAGGTAGCTGCTGCTAGACCTGAAAAACCTGACCCAATTACAATGACTTTTTTCATAGTTTCTTGCTCTCAAAAAATTGTCGTTCGGATGACCTACCTAACAAGGTACAGAAGGAATTGTTTTCCTACACAAGGATTGTGGGAGAATTAATTAGATCATAGTCATATTTGGCCAAAGAATTAGAAGGAGATGCGAAATTTGGACACTTCATTCCTACTTCCATCAATTTCGACTAATCACCTAGTCCATATCGCTTCAACAAAGGTCTTGCTTTGTTTCAGCACATAGCATACTTCCGACCTATCTTGGTAGGAAGAAAACCGCATTTTGCAGTATCCTACTAGGACCACGCCAGAACATTCTGTACTGTGGATTGTCTAGCATATAGGCGATGCCGCCACTTCCTATCGGTAGGAAACCAGCACCCGTATTACCTGCAAGCAATTCTGTATTTTTCACATCGATGTAACCTGCGGCAAGGAGGTCATCAACATCATCGCTATACCGAATGACTGACTGCAATCCAGTTGTTGGCTTGAGCGCATTCGTAGTAAACTTCAAAGAAAATACCGTTGGCTCCAGGCCAAAACCCATAGGATGACTAAGATCTACGGTACTATTTACAGCCGTACCGGGAATTCGCTGGTGTCCAAAATGCTTCTCCCTTGCTTCAAACTCCAAAACTGCTGCTTCTTCAGAGGTATCCCTAGCAAGTTCTAGAAGTTCCACAGTACTTAGCTTTGAATTCTTGCTGGTGAAAAATGAGGCAGCGGATTCCTGAGCAACAAGAATTCCCCCTGCCTGCATCCAACTCTTCCATTCCTTCTGACTTTCTTCATCAAGCATCTGTGATAATCCGCCTCCGCCCCCAGGTAGAATTATCACATCATAGTCTCTGATACTTGCCAAGCCATAGCGCTGTCCAAACTTTGGAATAGCTGTTTCTGATATGATTTCTGTGCGTATTCTTTCAATCGGATAGGCGGTCTCCTGGTCAAAAAGGAAGTAGATCTGTCCTGATGTATATGTATTAAAGGGAGGTCCGACCAACATGGCAACTTTGGGCTTCTTAATTGGTCTCATGCTATTGCTGGCAAGGTCTATTCCATCATCCACCCTTCCGGTTTCATGCACTAAAATATCGACACCCGTAAGCATCGCAATCTCGTTGAGGTCTGCTTCCATCTCTTGCACCCTTTCCAAGTTTCTTCCGACCAGCACTACAAGGGTACCAGGTGCATGATCGACTCCATCTTTCGTGAAGGACTTTCTAGCAACTCTGACCCTATAGTCCTTGCTTAAGAGCATTGAAAGTGCCTTGGGAGCATGTCTTTGTTTCCAATCAATACTTACAGCATAGCTACGGTCGGTGATAGCTACGCTGGGTCTGCCTAGGATCTGACTATCCCAGACTTCTATATTCGTAAGTTCTGTTCTAGACTCATAAGCTTCCAAGTTAAAAGCGATAGGAAGCGACCATGAGGACATGTCATACATCACGGAATCTTCTATTTCCATACTCCGTCCTAGGATAGAGTGAATAAATAGGTGCTTGTTTTGATTTGCTGAAACGACATAGTCACCAGTTTCCAGACTGATGGTTCGGGCTTTGCCATCTCTATGTGATGT
>CAZMYK010000434.1:0-4238 GCA_964570435.1 uncultured Saprospiraceae bacterium
ATCTTGACTATTGAGCTCGTTGTTTGTTGCACGATGGACTCCGGTATCATCCTCTTCTAGAAGAATCCGTTCACCATTGTCTTTTAACAGTTCTACTTGAGCATTTTCAGCATTGATTCTACCAGAAGCTTCGTAAAATCCATTTGACTCCGAAACAAGTACCTCGATGCTTCTATCCGTGGCATTCAAGTTGGCCTCGATAATTATCCTAGAATCAGCATTCTCAAGATCTAGCTCGATTACGTCTTCGCAGGAGGCTAGTGCGATGATACAGATTCCAAATATCCAGATGATTATATTTTTCATAACTATTTATTTTTTGTTGATTAAAAATTAAAATTCCAAGTAACCGATGGTAGTGCACCGAAAAGCGCAAGCCTTGTTGCTTGGGTAGATCCGTTGTCTGCTTCTTCAAAGGTGATCGAATAGGCATTCTTTCTATTGTAAGCGTTGTATACTGAGAAATTCAAGCTATTAGAGAATTTCTCATCGTCACGAATTGTCCACGTTAGGCCAGCATCTAGCCGATGATAAGAAGGCATTCGATCCCCGTTTCTTCCTGAATAGAGGTTAACAAGTGATCCATCGACATAGTACTTACCTTGTGGAAAGGTCACTGCATCTCCAGTGTAGTAAACCCAGGTGGCCGAAAGACTCAATTTTTTTGTCAAGTCGTAGATTCCCACAATCGAAAGGTCATGGGTCCGATCTTGCCTTGCTGAATACCAATCACCGTTATTGATCTCATCGCTTCTCAGCAAGGACTTGCTAAGCGTGTATCCCAACCAGCCGGTAAAACGTCCCTTGGTCTTTTCGATCAAGAACTCAGCACCATATGCCTTTCCCTCACCAAATACCAGTTCTGACTCGATATTGTTATTACCAAAAATCTCCGCACCATCTTCATAATCTATTGTGTTATTCAAGTTCTTGTAGTAGACCTCAGTCGAAAACTTATACATATTTGAATTGAAGTTCCTAAAGTAGCCAAGCGCCACTTGGTCTGCCACAACTGGCTTCACATTAGGTGAACTCGGTAGCCACAGGTCCGTAGGAGTTCCAGCATTCGAATTGGACAAAAGATGAACGTATTGGTTATTTCTATTGTAACTCGCCTTTATAGAGCTCTTAGGACCCAGCTGGTAGGTAGCTGAAATTCTAGGCTCCAATCCAACATAGGTATTGTAAATTTCTGCGTCTTCATACACGTCCTCATTGACGACACCGTCATTTTCATCGAATTCTCGTGAAACTCCAGGACCAACATTACTAAAAGTGGAAAGTCGTAGTCCATAATTAGCCGTAAAGCGGTCACCGAATTTCTGTTCGTTAGACCAATAGGCTCCACCCTCCAAGGCATATTTCACATCTGAATCTAGGTCAAGCGGCTCTCCATCAAAGCTAAAATCTGAGGGAGAAAACTCATGAAAATTAAGTGACCAGCCAAATTTCATGGAATTCTTAGGATTCGCATAGTAATTGTAGTCTTGCTTCAAAGTGTAGTCAAAGATTCCTGACTTCAAATCAACATCTATGGAACCGCTTTCCAAATTAAAACCATAGTCATAGTCTGAATAGACTAGAGAGGTATTCAAAAATAATTTATTGTTGAACATATGATTCCACCGTCCAGTAAAGGTGGCATTACCCCAATCGAAGCCGAAATCTTCTAATCCGAAGGCATCTCGTCCAAGGTAGCCTGAAATGAAGATTCGATCTTTCTTTCCAAGCTTATAGTTGGCCTTCATATTCAAGTCGTAGAAATATAGGGTCAAGTCATCATAATCATCTAGGAAGGCCTTTGCAAGGACATCCGCATAAGTCCTTCTTGCGGAAACCATGATGGATCCATTGTCCTTTTCGATAGGGCCTTCTAGGGTAAGTCTAGAAGATATGGTCCCGATTCCGCCGGTTGCCTTCCAATTCTTCATATTTCCCTCCTTCATGCGAACGTCCATGACGGAAGATGCCCTCCCACCATATTGCGCGGGAATACCTCCCTTATATAGCTTTACATCTTTCAGCGCATCAGAATTGAAAACCGAAAAGAAGCCGAGTAAGTGTGAAGCATTGTAGACAGGGGCCTCATCTAGGAGGATCAAGTTCTGGTCAGCTGCACCACCTCTCACAAAGAAACCACTTCCGCCTTCGGAATTACTTGCGACTCCAGGCATTAGTTGGAAGGTCTTCAATATATTCTGCTCTCCCAGCAAAACCGGAATTTTCTGAGCCTTTTTCACATCTATTGCGACAACACTTACCTCAGTATTGGTAATATTTTCATCTGCTTTTTCGGCTGTGATGGTAACTTCATCAAGCTCATTTGCAGACGTTCCAAGTTCGATATCATAGGACTTGTCTGAATCTAGATCAATAGTAAGAGATTGTGTTTCAAATCCGATGTAGGAGAAGTGTACCAAGTAACTTCCCTTGGGCAAGGTAAGCGAATAGAAGCCATACATATTAGTGGTAACTCCTAGCCCTTGCCCATCCACTTCCACAGTTGCATACAATAGATCTTCTCCAGTTTCTCCATCCTTCATGTATCCACTAATCGTATAATCTTGTGCAAATGCAAAATTTCCTATGAGGATCATAAATGAGAGTAATAAAAACTTTTTCATATTTTCTAATTTTCTTTACACAAAACTATGACCGCAAGGCAGGTGATTGATAGCAAAAAGGATGAAACAAGGAAAAGAGGGAGTGAAAGGGGAAATAGCAGGTATGAATTATTAGCAAGACATTAGAGCTATCTCTATCTTTACCTTATAATAAAAAGGCAATGCTGGACTCAAGAAATAATAAATCGAAAATCATCCTAGCTATATTCATAGCAACGGGGGTGATACTCATAGTTTCTTTGAATATCCTACTTCTAGGTTCTACTGAGGCTGCTGAAATTATTCAAGCTAATTTTGTCAAGATCTTCATCCGTCTTCTTATGGGAGTCCTCGTCTATTCCTTCATCGCCTCCTATAGCATCCAACTAGTCAATAGATATAAGTTACTTCGACAATCCTACAAAAGATGGCTGGTTGAGCTAGGCATATTGGTGTGCAGCACCTTGTTGATGACAGGTATTGAGCACCTGCTTCGGGAAGGGGGAAGCAATGAGCTTCCAACGCCATTTATTGGGCATTCCGCTGTCACTGCGGGCTTGAATTTCGTTCTTGGCTTCTCCGTTTTCATGATCTACGAGGTCTGGACAGTATTTGAAGAAAACAGGAAGCTCCAAGTTTCACTAAGCATATTTGAAAAGGAAAAGATAGCCTTGCAATTGGCTACCTTACAACAAAAGCTAAATCCGCACTTCCTATTCAATAGCTTGAATGTTCTCTCAGAATTGATCTATGAGGATATTGATGCAGCGAACAAATTTATCGAACAATTTTCCTCTGTCTACCGCTATGTACTTGAGATTTCAGATGAGACCTTTGTAAGTGTGCAAAAGGAACTGCAATTTCTTGACGCATATCTCTTTTTACAGAAAATTCGGTTTGGGGATAAGCTGGTCGTGACCAAGAATTTGGATTCAAAAATTTTGAACGACATGATTCCACCTTTATCCTTTCAGTTACTCCTCGAAAATGCGATCAAGCACAATGTGGTGTCCAAGCAGGCGCCCTTGCATGTAGAGATATATAGTGAAAAAGACTTCCTAGTTGTCAGAAACAACCTGCAAGTAAGGATGACAACCCCGAGCTCTTCAGGAGTTGGGCACAAAAATCTGCGTTCTACCTATGCCTTACTATCAGACCGAGAACCAATATTCCAAGAAAGCAATGGCGAGTACATCGCAAAAATCCCTATCTTAAAAACCATCAAATGACAAAGTGCTTAATTATAGAAGATGAAGAACTCGCAGAAAGGAGGTTAATTCGACTCCTGAAAAAGGTTGGACCAGAGTTCGAAGTCGCACAGAAGTGCCAATCGGTGGCCAGGGCTGTGGAAATTCTAAAGCAATCTAAGTTTGATCTAATCTTCTTAGACATCCATCTAGCCGATGGTCTTAGTTTTGAAATTTTCCGAAGTCTTGAAATCGATACTCCGATCATTTTTACTACTGCATATGACCAGTATGCACTTAGGGCATTTAAGCAGAATAGTATAGACTACCTTTTGAAGCCGGTCCAAGAGGAAGAGCTTGCAGGAAGCCTGGAAAAATTTGAAAAATCCAATAAATCACTAAGTCGTGGGGGTCATGATTTTGACAAAATAATTGAAGGCTTGAACAG
>CAZMYK010000435.1:0-4216 GCA_964570435.1 uncultured Saprospiraceae bacterium
CCGCTCCAATTTTCAGAAACATGGCACATGTTGCATTTGACCAAAAAATCATGATGCGTGAGATTGCCGATGTGTTTTGGAAGGAATTACCCTTACTGGATCACCCAGGTCTTCTAAACCAAGGGTGCAAAGTTCGAATCTTTGGAGGGTAACAAGGGGACTTGTATCGCCTCGCACTCATAATGCGTAGAAAGCGTAATTGCTTACATGGGAGTTCGATCCTCTCCAAGTCCACAAAGTTTGTTGCAAAGAGAGTTATTGCAAAATGCGATTTATGCTCATGGACTGTTTTGATATGTCTCACAAGACATTGTTGTTTCTTATGCCTTGACACTTGCCAAAAATCCAATTAATTTTGTGTCTGATTTGATGTTACACCCCTAATGTCACTCAAAAAACCAAATGAAGCTAAAAGATAACCCCTCAGCTGCAAAGCAAAACGGTATTGCTGCTGCTGAATTCAATACTGATGAAGGAATAGAAGGAGGAAGTTCCCTTAGTCCGCCCCTATTTAGTCCTACCTCTAATGTTATTCAACGCCAAGTAGATGATGCTGAAAATTCATCTTTCGATGATTGGAGCAAGCAATCTTATGCCTACGGACCTGGAGCAAGTCATATAAATACAATAAGAACATGGTCTGAAAAAAGTGATGTCGAAGTCTACTTAGAAGTCAACAAAATAGAAAGTACAGCACTGCTTCACAAATTGCGAGAAGCAATAGCGAAGATTGAAAATCCAAGCACACGACTTCAGAAGAAACTCAAATCGTACCAGCTACTGATCAACGGTAGAATCAACACCCTAACATCCCTTGAAGAACAAGATGCCAGCGCTGAAAAGATAGAAGGCATGAGCGAAAAGGATATTTCAAATTCTTGGAACTCGGTGCCGAAAACGAACATTAACTACAAGCATATCGAAGGAAATGGGATGCTCCATAATCCCAAATTGACCACCAAGATCCGTGAAGTTAGGGAGAAGTCATCCACCCATAATTGGGGCTCGACAGGCTATGATATGTATATTCCGTACTCTATAATTCCCATCAATGGATGGACACCGATCATTCTGAATCCTGTCTTGTACATTGATGTGGATGTAGGGAAAAAAGAGGATTTCAAAAAAATCGAGGACTTCAAGCCATATTACGAGGAATACAAAGGACTAGTAGAAAGCAATGGTGGTGATAAAGAGGCAGCATTTGACCAATTTTCGGAGAAACATACTGTAGATGGTGTGACGACAGACCTGCCTCTTCCTCAGGATGCTACCATCTACCATGAGGCCGGGCATGTGAAGGAATTCCAAGATTCCTACGATGCATTAATGAGCAATTTCTTAGAACAAGTGAAGTCTTCAATGAAAAAGAAGCCAGACAAGCAGTCAGCCAATCAAGAATACAGCCGCCTGTTCAAACAAATGTGGATGTCCTTCAGTTCTGATGAAAATCATAAAACACACACGCACATTGTGAAGAATGAAATCAAAGCCATGATTGCATTGTACGAGGGCAAAAGCGAAGAAGAGGCTTATGCAGAGCATGGCGCTTTTAATGAAATCAGAGACAAGGTGAATAAGAAATAAGTTTGTGAAATCCGTCCCAGGATGCTGCTAGATCGACTTTGCCTTTACTTAAAACCATATATGCTTGTGTGCATTCCAGCTATCTTCCAAGTACCATCTTGCTTCTCCATTAGTCTGCTTTCTCGTTTCCATCCTCTGATAGAATCTAATTGTTCAAAACTGACCCATGCTCCATTTCCATAAAGTCGAAGATCTATATCCTCTAGCATTTTTGGAAGAGGCTCAGGTTCTGGATGCTCTTCGATGAAATTTCTTACAAAGTCACTGATTTTTTCCCAACCTAGTGATTCTGAATAGCTGCTGTCAACGTGATTTATATAGGTCTTTGAAATATCTGATTCATGAACCCAATGTTCCGTCCAAAGCGAATAATTTCTTTGGAAGGCGGCCTTTGTTTCATTGTTAAGACAATTTATTATTGCTTCCTTTTCAGAGGCTAGATCAACTGATTCTAGTTGTTTTTTATCAGCGATGCTTTCGCATCCCACAAGCGTGAAGACACTTACAATGATGAGGAAGAAGTTTGTTCTCATTCTTTCGTTCTACTAAAGACTCACGAGATCTGAGTTGTGCATTTGCGACCCTCGTACTGTCTTAAATTACAATCAATATACGCAAAGCTTAGCACAGCTGGGAATTCTATAGTTCCGGTATATTTCTAAGCACTTAGGCACTCAGCCTGTTCATCTCATGGTCCACAAGTTTTTGCACTTCCTCGTTGTAGTTAAGCTCTGAAATTCCTGTCAATTTTTCCAAGACCTGAAAATACTCCTTCTCATCTTTTGTCCTTTTTGTTCGAAGTAGTTCCCAGACGGCATCGAAGCCCTTTTCTTTTTCGATCTTTTTCACCAGTAAGGCACCGATGAAATCATCGGAATAGTTCTTACGCTCTCCTCTCTTCCCATTGGTTAGGAAATGAGCGGACTTCTTCTTGTGGTCCAACCAATCAACATCTTTTTCGGAAGCAAACTTTTCATAAAAGAGCGGAAAAAGTTCTTCCCAAGTAAATCCCCAGATTCCCCCGTGTAGGGTCGCTATGTGACAGTCCACTCGACGATGTATGTTTTTTCGTGCTACTACTCTGCCAAGCCGATTATGCCACAAGTCATGCAAGTCGTAGTCCAAGATTCCTTTATTTACCACCCACAACAACTTTCCCCCACCTTCGGAAATCCACCTTGTTTGCAAGCCATTGCCATTGTAATCTGACTTATACTCCACACCAAACAATTTCAGCGGATCAATATCATCCTCGACTAAGAAGTAGTGAAATTCTCCATTATTAGTCTCTAAAAGTTCATCATACAGCGTAGCCTTCGAAGCGAATATTTCTGCTAATTCTTCATCCAAGATATATTGGAAGTGAAAGAAATGCTTGTGGAAATTCTTAGTCTTCCAGTTTTTGGTGTTCAGGTGCAAGGGTGAAGAAAGTTCAAATAAGCCATCCTGCTTCTGGGCAATGAATTCGAAACTTGCCCTTAGCATTGGGTTCTTGTCCTCAACCCCGATGTAGGATACTTTGACTAGGTAGTCATCCTGTCCTAAGGGTATGAGGTTGCTGAGATAGGGTTTAAAAAAAGCATCATTTTCAAGGTCTTCCCTTCTTTGAATATCTTGTATTTCATCAATTAATACTTGTGTCTCAACGCCTGATGAAGCAAAAAGGGGTTCATTTTCGGCATTTATTTGAGCCGCAGATAGAAATCGATTGATAGAACTTACCAGGGCTGACTTTTCTAGACTGTCTTCGGGCATTTCTATTCCTTCATTAATGATCAGACCCTGGAAATTATGAGGCAAGGCAGTAACATGCGCTACCTCGCTGTTGGTAGATGTAGGATCAACTTTTGATTGACTGTAGCTTAGATTTAGGGCAATAAGACTTAGTAAAATGGTACCTTTCACTTTCATAAGATGATTATTTTCGTTAGTTCTAATTCGCATCAAGGAGTCTCTAGATCCAAATTTGCAAAAGGAAAATATCATGAATTTCATGGCCTTGCACCGTAATTCGCCATGATTAACACTACGTTTAAGTTTTATTCACAAACGGCATGAACTTTTTCATGACTATTGTTTGTCTTCCTGAACAAATCCTGTCTACGTTTAAGCTGACATATAGGCTGGAGTGGGTTCAGATTCTTGTAAATTCATAGTAGACTTGTGTCAAAATAGATCAGAAAGAACTCGTCCATATGAGCAAGGTACTTTCGGTCATTGAAAGTCATGTTTGTGATGCAGCAATGCATATCTAAGTATTTGAAGAATAGCATGCCAGTGTGTTTAATTATACAGTGGCCTTTTAGATAATAGGATTTCTTTAAATTTTTGCAAGTGCAATCAAAGCAAGGACAAAAGAGCTTACTGCAGCTATTGTTCTGAGGAGATTTAGATTGTTCCATCGACCTTCATAAGCCAAACGAACTTCATGAAATTCTTTGGCTGAAAGAGATGATAAGTTTACTGCCTCCAGCATATTGTTTAATGGAACATTTCCTAACATGGTAACGCCGATTGTGCCTATCCCATATATAACGGTAGCTGCGAGAGTGTAGTAAAATACACCTCCAACAGGAGTTTCAAATTGTAAGATAGTGCTGGTTACCAATAATATGAAGGCCCCAAAGAA
>CAZMYK010000436.1:0-4208 GCA_964570435.1 uncultured Saprospiraceae bacterium
CCTTCCTCCCTGTTAGTGATCTTGCCCTTTTTGTTTTTCGCTTTGTCAGGTCAGGCACAGCAAACATTGACCATGGATGAGGCAGTAGCTATGGCAATTACAAATAATCCTTCCCTTCGAGCTGCTGAATTGCAAACCAAACAAGCGCAATCTTTACAAAACCTACCCTACAACTTAGGATTTACGGAGGTGGATTATCAGGGAGATGGCTTGTTTAGGGAAAATGGACAACGGGTTAATCAGATCGGTATAGTGCAAAATATCCCAAGTCCTACAAAAACTAGGGCACAAAATAACTTGCAGAATGAACAAGTTGCCGAAAGTATGCTATATCAGCAAATCACAGAGAAAGAGCTGGTTTTACAAGTGAAACAACGCTATTTAGAATTACAGCAAAGCAAGCAATTGCGAAAACTGTATCAACAGACAAGGCAAACTTATGAGCAGTACCTGCAAATTGCTAAGGTAAGAACTAAAGTGGGAGAATCGAATAGAATCGAAAGCCTGACTCTTCAATCTTCAGTTAATGAATATCATTTATTGATACAACAAACGGAATTAGAAATAGGGAATTTGGAAAAGCAATTATCCAATCTTCTAAATACGGATGATATGGTCACAAGTACAGATTCTTTGCTGGTTCAGAGTACTAGTTTTGAAGATAGTATTAAGACTTTTCAGGTACTCCTAGCAAATCAGGATATTAAAATCGAACGAGCAAGCATTGATATCTTGCAAGCACAAATGAAGCCTGATTTTAATGTAGGTTATGCTGCCCAGAATTATTTCGAGGGAGGGTGGTTACATGGTTTACAGGCTGGAGTTAGGATTCCATTATTCAACAAACAGACAAAGCAGAAAATATCTGCCCAGAAATTACAAGTTAATGTGGCACATGCTAAATTGGAAGCTGAGCTATTACGAAGTAGGCAGCAATTGAGCTCTGTCGAAAACTCCATTCAGCTTTATGGTACTGGAATAAGACATTATCAGGATCAATTGAAAATACTGAGCCCTGAATTGGAACGTATTTCCAAACTAAATTATCAGGCGGGAGAAATTTCGTACCTCGAATTATTAAATACTTTGAAACTAGTAGCGAACAATCAGGAGAAATATTGGGAGCAAGTACTGGCACATAACAAAGCAATAGTGCTATATCAGTTTTTATCTAATCAATAAAATATCAATAAAATGAAATATATAAAACGTACGTTTTTGACCCTTTTGTCAGGAGCATTATTAATATTCTTAGTCTCTTGTGGAAATAAGCACACTGAAGGAGACGGACATGAGCATGATGAAGAAGCCACCGAACATGCTGAGAAAGATAACCATGAGGAGCACGTAGAAGGAGAAATCCATTTATCTAAAAAGCAAACAGAAACGATGAATATTCAATTTGGGAGTTTTTCTCAAATTAAGATTAACGACTTTGTGAAAGCAACTGGAACACTAGGTTTGCCCCCAAATGCACTGACCTCTCTAAGTGCTAAGACTAGAGGTTTTGTCAAGGATAGTAATAAATATGTAGAAGGTGATTATGTGAAAAAGGGTGTAATTATGGCGTATATAGAAAATCCAGAATTGATTAAGCAACAACAAGAATACCTCGAAGTGGCAGCGGAATTAGTATATGATCGCCAAGAGCTAAATCGACAAGAAACTTTGCTTGCTTCTAATGCAGGCATCGAAAAAAATGTACAAAAGCTAAGTGCAGAGGTAGCAATTAAAACTGCAACGCTTAAGGGAATTGCTAAGCAACTATCCTACCTTGACATTGACATAGAAAAAATTACGACTGATCACATTGTACAGCGGATTCCCCTTTATTCTCCAATGTCTGGCTACATAACATCAATTAAAATGCATAATGGAATGTATGTTAGTCCAGAAATGGAATTAATGGAAATTGTTAATGAAAACCATCTTCATTTAGAGTTAGATGTATTTGAAAAAGATATTGCAAAGATTGAAAAGGATCAACTGATAAGCTATACAGTTCCAGCACTTGGTAATCAGGAATATCAAGGGGAGGTGCATGTGTTAGGGAAAGAATTTAATAGAGATAACAAAACGGTGCGAATTCATGGGCATTTGGAGAAAGAGCGGCCTCGATTTATTAAGGACTTATTTCTGGAAGCAAAAATATGGATGAATGACCAGACTGTAGATGCTTTACCAGAACAGTCTGTTATAAAGGATGGAGCCTCTTCCTACATATATATCACAAATGATCAAACAGAGGAGGACGAGCTAAAGTTCGAAGCTATTCGAGTGATGGTAGGCATAACAGATAATGGTTTTACTTCAGTAAAATTGATTGACTCGATTCCGGAGGGGATGAAAATTGTGACGGAAGGTAGCTACTATGTATATGCACAATCAAAAGCTGGGGAATTAGAACATGAGCATTAAAAAATTAGGAAAAGAACATGGCTATTTCATACTATAATAGATTCTCGAAAGTCTATGACTGGTTTTCACCGAAGTGGTATTACCACAAAGCTAGAAACTTCTCTATTGATCAGTTGCGACTGGAAGAAGGGCAAACAGTCCTGAACCTTCCCTGCGGAACGGGACAAAATTTTGAATATTTTCAAAAGTACCTTAATGGGACAGGTTTAGTCATAGGTGCTGATCTCTCTGAAGGAATGTTGGAAAAAGCAAGAAAAAAGATTGTCTCTAATAGCTGGCAGAATATTAAAGTCTATGAAGATAATGCCATTAACATAGACAAAATGTGGCTGGAGAGGAATACATCCGAAGACAAGATTGATGCTGTCCTATGCGACCTTGGTTTGTCTGGTTTTCCCGATTGGCAAATAGTGATTGACAATATGATCGAGCTTCTTGAACCTAAAGGCATAATAGTAATTATGGACTGGTTTATTCCTAGACCCACATTGAGAGGTAAGTTTATTAAGTGGATAGGTGGAGGAGAAGTGAATCGCCCTATATATCACTATTTAGAAACTAAAGTTGCTGACTTTTCAGTAAAGACCTCTTTTAATCGGGGAGGTGTTTTTGTGGCAACTGGAATAAAAAAATAATAAAATGAAAAAACAAAATCATAATCATACGTACAATGAGAAAGGGGAGAGAACTTGCTGCTCATTAGAAGAGAAGATAGACGTAAAAACACCTCCAGAATTACTGCCAAAAGAAGAACTCCACCACGAAGAAGATGGACATGACAACTCTCATGATCATGACGGTAAAATGGGATGGAAAGCTTACTTCCCAGCGCTCATAAGTTTGTCCTTATTACTATCGGGATTAGCAATAGAGCACTTATTTCAGTCGCCTTTTTTCGATGGGTGGGTAAAGATCATTTGGTATACTTTAGCTTATTTCCCCGTTGGCTTGCCCGTGATGAAAGAAGCATGGGAAGCACTTCTTAAGGGAGAGGTTTTTACAGAATTCTTTCTGATGTCCATAGCAACCATCGGAGCTTTCGCCATAGGCGAATATCCAGAAGGTGTAGCGGTGATGCTATTTTATGCAATAGGAGAGTTGTTTCAGGCTGCAGCGGTCAAGAGAGCCAAAAATAACATTAAGGCTTTACTAGACGTCAGACCCAATATAGCAAGTGTTCTTAGGAATGGGAATTACGACACAGTGAATCCTGAAACGGTAGAAATTGGCGAGACAATACAAGTAAGAGTAGGTGAAAAAATTCCATTAGATGGAACATTAGCATCTGGAAAAGGAGTGCTAAATACTGCTGCATTGACTGGAGAAAGTAAGCCCTACAATGTACGGAAAGGTGAGAAAGTGATGGCAGGTTCTATTAACTTAGATGGTGTAATCGAACTACAGACGAGCAAGTTATTTAATAATAGTTCTATTGCACGTATTCTAGAGTTAGTCCAGAATGCCACTGCTCGCAAGTCAAAAACAGAATTGCTGATTCGCAGACTAGCAAAAATCTACACACCGATTGTCGTTTTTCTAGCAATAGCAATTTGTTTCGTTCCATACTTTTTTGTGGATGATTATATCTTTGCTACATGGTTGTATAGAGCGTTGATTTTCCTAGTAATTTCATGTCCATGTGCGTTGGTTATTTCGATTCCATTGGGCTACTTTGGTGGTTTAGGAGCGGCATCTAAAAACGGATTGCTGTTCAAAGGAGCAACTTTTCTCGACCAATTGACCAAGGTGAACACGCTGGTGATGGATAAAACAGGTACGGTTACTAAGGG
>CAZMYK010000437.1:0-4206 GCA_964570435.1 uncultured Saprospiraceae bacterium
CGTTACCTCGTCATCAGCCCCGCCAACACTATAGATGGTGGCCATTGTTCCAACGAATACTTCCCTAGCCGCAAATGAGGTAATTAGGGCAATTCCCATCTTCCAATCAAATCCAAGAGGTTCGATTGCTGGCTCGATAAATTTGCCTAAGTGACCGGCGTAAGATTGCTCAATTTTGAGGGATGCCAGAAGCTGCTCAGAAGCCTCTTCATCTAAGCCTCTTTCTTGTGATAGTTGAATGGATTCCAATTTCGCATTTTCCATATCAGCCTTTGGCCCATATGAAGCCATAAACCATAAAATGATCGATATGACGAGTATGACCTTGCCAGCTTCGATGATGAAGGTCATTACTTTTTCTTTAACCGTGTAGAATATATTTTTCCATATGGGTGGCTTATAGATCGGCAATTCCATCATTAAGTAGGAAGCTTCTCCCTTCCTCAATATTAGATTGAATCCCATTGCTGCCACAAGGGCTGCAAAAATGGACAGTAGGTACAAGCCCATAAAAGCGAGACCCTGCTGGTTAAATCCGTAGATCGTCCCGGCTGGAACTACAAAACCTATCAAAACTGTGTATACTGGAATTCGTGCAGAACAACTAATCAAGGGTGCCACCATAATGGTAATTAGCCTTTCTCGCCAGTTGTTGATCGTCCTAGTGGACATAATTGCGGGTATCGCACATGCACCGCTAGAAACCAGAGCTACGATACTCCTGCCATTAAGCCCAAATTTCTGCAGGAGCCTGTCAAACATAAAGACTGCCCTTGACATATACCCTACTTCTTCAAGTACAGAGATCAATAAGAAGAGGAACAATATCTGTGGAATGAAGACCATAATGCCGCCCAAACCTGCAATAATCCCTTCTGTCAGCAGGCTAGTAAACCAGGAATCTGGTAATACATTGCTGACTGTTCGTTCCATCCACAAAAAGGCACCTTCGATCCAATCCATGGGTTTTTCTGCCCATGAAAAGATGACCTGAAAAATCAAAAACAAGATCCCAAAGAAGATCAGCGGTCCAAAAATTCTGTGCGTGATGATTTGGTCTATTCTATCTGTTGCGCGCACACTGGCTGAGGTACCCTCTTGTACCTTTCTTATGTAGGGACTAAACTTGGAATACCTCCACATGGTTTCACTAATCTGAGACTTGATTGGTTCAAACTTAAGATCTCCTATCCAGTTTTGAATGTCAATCCTTTCGCTCGAAGTTTTATGACTCAACCATGAATGGTGGTGGGCAATTAGCAAGCTTCTGTAGTCATTGTCTTCTCCTAGGGCTCCCTTTAATTTATTGACAACTTGCTGGTCTATATTCGATATTGAATAGAACGTTCTAGGTTTAAACTCACTTACATCTTGTAATTTCCGAAGGAGTGCCTCTTTAAGCACATCGATGTTTTTTTCCTCCTTGCATGAAATGGGAATTACATCTACTCCAAGTTTTCTTTGTAAGTACTCGTGGTCAATGTTAAGGCCCTCCTTTTCGGCAATGTCGGCCATATTCATTGCAATAAACATAGGAATTCCTAGGTCGATCAATTGGCTTGCTAGCAGCAAATGACGTTCTAGATTCATTGCATCTAAGACGTAGACTATAAAGTCTGGGAAATTAGGATTCGAAGAATTGGTCAATATATCAACAACCACCCTTTCATCAGAGGAGTTTGGATATAAACTATATGCACCAGGTAGATCTATAAAGTCCACCGCGTGGTCTGCACCTAACTTACTACTGCCGATCTTCTTATCAACAGTTACACCAGGAAAATTCCCAACCTGCTGCCTTAGACCTGTCAGTATATTAAATAAGCTCGACTTGCCTGAATTGGGGTTTCCAACCAGGGCGACGATCGATTTCTCTCGCTTCGACATTCGTTACTTTATAATAATAGCCGCGGCTTCTGTTTTTCTCACCGCAATACTAAGCCCATTCAACCTGAGATAATACGCCCCACCTAAGGGTGCCTTTCGAACCATCATCACTTCGGATTTCGGTAGGACACCCATCGTCATTAGCTTACATGACAACTGCTCGTCGGTAAATTTCTCTACAATTCCCGACTCGCCCATCTTCAAATCTAGTATTGACTTCAAAACCTTAATTAGACTTAATTAAAATAACAAATATATCGTTTTCCTTTACTTGGAGCTGAAAGTGCTAGCATTATTTGTACACAATCGAACACCTATCTTCCCTTATTCAATTCCAAAATCACATTTCTACTTGTCATTGAATATGGACACTAGGGCTTGCAAATTCAGACCCTGGGATTCAGAGATAAGTAAGACTACACGAAATCTGCATAGCTTAGAAATGTTAACATATCTTTAGAAAATGTAATACCTTTAGCCAAGAAAAGTAATAAAGACAAGAGGATGAAAAATTTTAAGTGGATTATTTTTGTAGCAGCACTAGTCAGTGTGCAAATTGGCTATTGCCAGATCACGCAGACCGTTAGAGGTATTGTTGTAGATCAGGAATCCCAGTTCCCTCTCATCGGAGTAAATGTCGCAATACCCCAAGCTGACGGCTCCTTCCTTGGTGGCACAAGTGACCTAGATGGGACATTCAATATTGAAAATGTTCCCTTGGGGAGGATGGCGATATCCTTTACCTACCTTGGATATAATGAAGTAAAACTCACGGATGTTATTGTAAATTCAGCCAAGGAGGTGATTCTAAATATCAAAATGGAAGAGAAGATTCTAGAGCTAGATGAAGTCGTCGTTTATGCCAAGAGGTCAGGCGATGTATCGAACGAAATGGCTACAGTAAGTGCTCGAGAGTTCTCAGTCCAGGAAACCAATAGATACGCAGGATCACGCGGTGAACCCGCAAGAATGGCTTCCAACTTTGCAGGAGTCCAGGGTGCTGATGATTCTCGTAATGACATTGTGATCAGAGGAAATTCACCTCAAGGTGTACTATGGAGATTGGATGGCTTCAACATACCTAACCCTAACCACTTTTCCATCCCAGGAACAGGAGGTGGACCTGTTACCATACTGAACAACAAATTCTTAGCAAATTCGGACTTCTTCACGGGAGCATTTCCTGCGGAATACGGAAATGGCATTGCAGGAGTCTTCGACCTAAAAATGCGAAACGGCAATAATAAAAAGCATGAATTTAGTGCCCAACTGGGCTTTCTGGGGACTGAATTGATGGCAGAAGGACCACTTAACAAGAAGGGCGCTTCTTATCTTGCTACCTATAGGTATTCGACGCTTTCCCTCTTCCAGTTCTTGAACATCAATGTTGGGACGGACGCAGTGCCGCAATACCAAGACGCCGCATTTCGACTCAATTTTCCAATGAAGAAGGGAGGGAATTTGGCCTTTTTTGGAATAGGTGGAACCAGCAGAATCGATATTGTATTAAGTGATGTTACAGAGGTGGACACCAGTACCCTTATTTTCGGATCAAACGATAGAGATCAATACTTCGGATCAAGGATGGGAATTGTCGGAGCCACCTATACCCAACCGATCAACATCAACACCTTCGTAAAGGCAGGAATATCGGCCTCCCATTCTAGTGTCGATGCTAACCATGACTACTTTGAAAGAAGTATAGTGAACAATCAATATCGAAGGGATACCTTAGTTAACGTTCTTGACTACACATTTATCGAAAACAAGTACTCAGCCTACACCTATGTCAATTGGAAGGTCAATAAGAAACTATCCGTGAAAGCTGGCGCTAATTTCGACCTTTTTCAATTGGACTATCAGGATAGTGTGAGAATTATAGTACCCTCTAGCACGGGTGGGAAGACCAACTTCGAAAACTGGAGAACAAGGTGGAACGCTGCAGACCTTGCTGGCTTATTCCAACCCTACATACAGGCCAAATTTAGGGTAAATGAAGCCCTGACAGTTACCTCAGGACTAACAAGTACCTACTACAGCATCAATGGCAATTCATTCTCGCCGCTAGAACCTAGACTTGGACTCTCTTACCAGATTGACCCTAAACAGAAGATCGGCTTCGGACTAGGAGTTCATTCTCAGATGCAATCTAACTACCTATACTTCTTTGGAGACCAGGTGGATGCTGAAGGCTTGCCCATCCAAAACAATCGAGACATGGGTCTGACGAAAAGTAACCATGCTGTTTTTTCCTACGATCGCAACTTGGCGAGCAACATGAGACTTAAGTTCGAAACCTACTACCAATACTTATATGAT
>CAZMYK010000438.1:0-4203 GCA_964570435.1 uncultured Saprospiraceae bacterium
CATCACTATTTAAGGTTGCGCGACTCACCCAAAAGTCCGCCACTTCTTTCATTAAGGGGTACCCTTTTTCAATTAGCCAATTCCTATTTTTAGTAATTCGGTAGTAATTCCAAAAGGCGATTGCTATGTCCGCTGTAATATGGTGTTCAAATGGACCAGTTAATGCAAAAGGTGGGGTAGCTTCCTCCCCAGTATCATCACTTTCCCATGGAAACATGGCACCCTTATAGCCATAGTTAATGGCTCTTTTTTTGGCCTCATCTAATCTATCAGAACGGTAATTGACTAGAGAACGTGCAATATCTTGGTTAAGCATCAGTAAGGGCGGGAACATCCACAATTCTGTATCCCAAAATATATGACCATTGTAAGGAACTTGCAGGGATAGTCCCATAGGGGCGATGCTCAAGTCAGAATCACCTCGACCAAAAGCATACAAGTGATAGAGCGCCAATCTAACATCTTGTTGTGATTCTAAATCCCCTTCTATAATGATGTCACCTTTCCAGAGCTCTTCCCATTGCGACTGATGTTTCTGAATCAAGACGTCTCTCGAGTTCAGTAAATTGAAAATAACCATCCGTTCTGATTCCGATTTTGGGTCGGCGAAATCCTTTGTGGTGCATTCTGCGCCTGTCCAAGCAAAATCTAATTTGTTCCCTTTCTTTACTTCTTTTTCAAACGACAAGCTGTTTTCATATGGTGATAGGATCTTATGTGTTAATTCAGGACGTTGATTCTCTCTGGATGAATTGATGTCGTGCCATATAAAGGTCCCAGATGTACTGACAAGATGCTTTCCAAATGGACTTAATGCCCGTGATTGAAGAATAGGCATCGTAGTTTCTACGTCCTGTAAGACTTGAAATGAATGTTCTGCTTGTTGATATTCTTCTGGTGTAATTATTTTTCCTGAGACTTTCAAATTTAGGTCCTCGCTGGCTTCAACACTTAGATCAATGTACCCAGTATATTGTAGATTTCTTAATGCATAAACTGTACAGCTTACTTTGGCTTTGTTCTTAAAGTCAAACGTAGTCGTAAACGCGGCATTTTTCATATCCATCGATTGTTGCCAATTCGATATATTACTTTCATTGATTTTTTCACCATCGATAAACATATCAAGATTGCCGAAATTCATACCGTGAAGAATCTGACTTACTTTTAAATTAGGGTCTACGTCGTAGACGTTATTTAGCACAATGTGCTGTATTTGGAGAGGCTTTGAAGATGTCAACATCCCTATTCGACCATTCGCAATGGCAATTCCCGTGTAATCAGAACTTTCTTTTGTAGTTATATGCCAACCGTCATTTTGACCGCTTATTGCTGTAAAAGTAGTGACTAGGATAAGGAAGGCTGAGAGTATCTTTTCCATTTTATTTTTTTAATAAGTAGCACCAGTCAACGGCTTGCTGCGTGTGGTCGATGGCGAAATATTAAACATCTATGCCTTGCGTGCTCGGCATATGTGGCTAGATGAAAGATAGCACTTTATTGTAGTGCTTGCAAGTTTGATGTGCTGCAATAATTGATCTCATTTTAATAGTAAATCTTAGTGCTTGTGGGTGACTTCCCTTAGCACAACTATTAACTGACTACTTTTACCTCGACCAAGTGTAAGACACGGTAACAATCCATCGTCACAAGATTGCTGGCTTAGCTCTTGAGTTGACTAATGATATCTCTATTTTCTAATACTTCCTTTTCCGCACCACTGATTCCTACCTTCAACATGGCTTTCGCTAGTTCAGTAGATTTTATACTCATATTACTTCCCATCAGTTTGATAAGTGGGTAGAGCAATCTGGATACGCTATACATTAGGTTGGGTTCTGTACGAGGTGTCACTGGGTAAATGTAGCCCGGTCTGAATGCATAGAAATTTAAGCCAAGCTTTGAAATTCGGTTTTCAGCCATTCCTTTTAATCGCGCAAAGGCAGTCTTACTTTTCTCCGTTCTATCAGCACCTGCTCCACTCAGCATACACAAGGTAGACTTAGGACTACCTTCCTTTAATGCCTCGGCGAATGCAACCGCATAGTCGACGGTTATTTTTTGGAATTGCTCGTTCGTGACTTGTCCAGTATAGGCTCCTATGCAGAAAAAACCCACATCCATATTCTGGAAAAGGCCTTCTTGCCCAGCGTAATTTCCAAAATCTTGGATAAGCACTTCCTTTATTTTAGCGCTTTCAGTTGACTTGGAAGGTCTGCGGACTAAACTTGTAATGGATTCAATTTTTTCGGAACCTATACAGTCATTCAGGATTAACTTCCCAATCATCCCACTCCTTCCTGCAATTATTACGTTCATTTGGACTTATTTTGATTAAATATACAAACCCTAAGCTTTATCATTATTGAGGATGAGGTGGTCTCCTAGTTACTGGCACAATTGCTACATAGAAACATTAATCTTCAGGGTATCACTCGTGCTGTTGGAGTACTTGTCTACAGCAGTAAACACTATATCAAATTCCCCAATTTCAGTGGGTTTCATAGTCAAAAGCATATTTTTGTAATTGAACTGCACCCACCGAACTTCCTTATTGTCAATACTGACCTCAACGATGTTATTGTCAATATCCTTGAAATAATCGGAAGGAAGGGTGGTATTATATTCATTCCCAGCCTTGATATTTTTGTTTTCAATGGAATTAAATACAAAGGGTGCAAATAGCTTATTCGTACTAACCCAGTAAATATCAGATTCAATTACACCCTGATCTGCAACTTGTAATTGAGTAAAAAACAAGATCTCATTATTGCTACTTACAAAAGGCCTTCTGTCCCAAAATTTTGAATTTATTGTGGAGTCAAGTGTTTGGGGTTCTGACCATTTTTTATTGATGTCACGATAGCTGATGTATAAATCTACACCTGTCAAGTTATCAGTATATCTACAGAGAATTATATATTCTTCTTGTGGAGAAATGAACACGCTTTCCTCGTCACTAGGTGAATTAATTCCTATAACTTCTTCTGCCTTTCTGTAATTGTTAGCTTGGCTTGAAACGAAGAGGTCTGCTGTAAAGCAGTTTTCTTTTCCTTCGCAATTTCTATTCGAAGAAAAATAGATTTTATTATCGAGTGTCATGCAGGCTGATGCTTCCCTTGCATTTGTGCTAACCGGGGTATTGATTAGTTCTGGGTTTCTCCAATTGCTATCCACTTTGTTTAATTGCCAAATATCTGTAATGTAGTTATCGGAGTCAGGTTTGGTTTTAGCGTATAAGATATACTTGCCATCAGGCGAAAAATAGGGTAAGAAGGTACTTTCACCAATTAGTGGAGTAAAAATTTCTGGTTCCGTCCAAGTTTTACGGGGTTTACTAGCGTAAAATATTTCACCGCCACCGTCTTCTTTGAGTATTCCAAATGCGAGTTCTTTGTTGTCAGGGGTGAAAGAAATTCCATGCTCCAAACGCCCTTTGACTGAAACTATTTCAGGCGCGAAAATCATAGGTGTTGAATCAGGGAATGAAGGTCCTGGATAGTGAGAAAACTTAGTATCTACCTTGCAGCTTAAAATACTAAGAAAAAAAATGAAAGACATGTACTTTCTCAAGATCATTAAAATATTCCTTTTATACTCACTCCGTTAGCTAACTTTTTGAAGTTCAACACTTACTTTCATCGCCGTCAGTATTAGAATCAATATAAACAAAGGCTAGCAAAGCTGATCTATCAGCCTTGCAGAAATTCACAAATTTCTATTGAACTAGCGTCCTCCTAGGATAAGGAATTGTGTGTGCTGCGGACGACCAAATGGCAAGCTTGAAATGTCTGGATACAGAATTGAAGAAATAGGTTAGAAAGGGCCGCAGGTATATATTGTAGTCATAAACTTCATAATCCGGTTTATGCTTTAGAACATATTTCGATGCGTAAATCAAAGTCTCGTCTAAATCTAGTATCAAAAGAGCTTTAGCCATCTTCGGTCCATTCTGTTAAGTATCCAATGCCATTTGCAAGGGACAAAATGACCAAACTTAAACCCAGAAATAACGATAAATAGGAGCAAATAATTAGAAAAAAATGGTCAGCAGGGAGTTCTAGTCCTGCCTTTCTATTTTCTAAAATCAATAATGGTTCATTAAGAAGATGCCATAAAAACAAGATCATTGCCTACACCGATGCCGGTCGTCTGCTGCCTGAGCGCGGTGTGACCATACAGCAGGTTCAAGGCGTTGATATA
>CAZMYK010000439.1:0-4196 GCA_964570435.1 uncultured Saprospiraceae bacterium
AAAACCGCCCTAGGAAGCAAGAAGATGGCAAGAAAAAAATATTGATCAATGGCGAGCCAGCCGATATGTATAAATTTTCGCTTTCTACTTGCTGTAATCCAGTCCAAGGCGATAACATTTTTGCCTACCTAAGTGCCCTGGGAGGGATGAAAATTCATCGTACCAACTGCCCTAACGCTACCAACTTGCTAGCTAATTATGGCTACCGAGTCATGAAGGCTGAATGGTCGGGTGGTTCCTCAAGTAACTTTGTGGTGGACCTCGTAGTGACAGGAGTGGATTCGGGCCCTGGTGTGATTCAGAAAATCATGGAACAAATTTCATCCTTTCTCGGTTTAAACATTAGATCTTTCTCAATAGAAGGTTCTCAGGGATACTTCGAAGGTAAGGTGGGACTCTTTGTGGCAAATAAGAATCAACTTAATTTGGCCGTAAGATCTCTCCTGCAACTAGAGGGGGTATCAAGTGTTACAAGAGTAGATAAGTCACATAATTCATGAACGTAGAAGCTACACATTTAGACGACATCATTAAGGAAGTTAAGACCATATTTTCTGCCCATCTTGAATTGAACAAACTTCGAAAGACACCAGAAAGATTTGCGATTCTGGAAGAGATCTATCGTAGAACTGATCATTTCGATGCCGAAGCCCTCTATATTCACATGAAGAATCAGAACTACCGCGTAAGTAGAGCTACAGTATACAATACACTTGAATTACTTGTATCCTGCGACCTTGTGACAAAGCATCAGTTCGGCAAAAATCTAGCCCAATATGAAAAGTCCTACGGATTCAAACAACACGACCACATCATATGTGTAGATTGCGCCAAGGTACTTGAGTTTTGCGATCCCCGAATCCAACAAATCAAGTCGATGATGGGAGATCTGATGAAGTTCCAGATAACGCACCACTCTCTCAACCTCTACGGCAAGTGCGACGGGGCCTGTGATCGCACCAAGGTTCAAGGCCTTAGCTAGCGACCTCCTACATATTAAAAAAAATATAAATTAATTGTCTTATTGGGATTTTATCCCCCACAGTTTCCTATTTTTACGGTTTAAACTTAACGGCAAAGTACAAGGCTGTGAATTAACAAAACGATAGATCGAAAAGAATGGCAGTAGATGTTTTACTCGGCCTCCAATGGGGAGATGAAGGTAAAGGAAAAATAGTGGATTACTTGGCAGATAAATATGACCTAGTATGCCGATTTCAAGGAGGACCAAATGCAGGTCACACCATTGTAATAGGAGAGACAAAGTATGTATTGCATACGATCCCTTCCGGGATCTTCAGGTCCAATATTATGAATGTGATTGGCAACGGTGTGGTTATAGATCCCATTACCTTTCAAAAAGAATTAGCCAAGTTAGATTCAGCTTCTATATCCTACAAGGAAAATCTGCTCATTGCAAAAAAAGCTCACTTGATCGTCCCTACTCATCGCTGGCTAGATGCCGCCTCTGAAGCGTCTAAGGGTAAGGCCAAGATCGGTTCCACTTTGAAGGGAATAGGACCGACCTATATGGACAAGACAGGTAGAAATGGCTTAAGAATTGGCGACTTATATGCTAGCGACTTCAAAGAAAAGTATATGGCGCTCAAGAAAAAGCACTTGGGCCTATTAGAAGGCTATCCATCTGTAGACTTTGACATTGATGCAGAAGAGGAGGCGTGGTTCGAATCGATTGCGAAACTCAAGGAGATTCCGACCATTAATTGCGAGTACTATGTCAATAGAGCCATTTCAGATGGGAAGAAAATACTAGCGGAAGGAGCTCAAGGTTCAATGTTAGACATTGACTTTGGAACCTATCCCTTTGTTACTTCGTCGAATACCATTACAGCTGGTGTTTGCACTGGCCTAGGGATTGCACCCCAGCAAATAGGGGAAGTAATCGGTATTGTTAAGGCCTACTGCACCAGAGTAGGATCAGGTCCCTTTCCTACAGAATTAGAAGACGCAACAGGTGAGAAATTAAGAAAAATCGGGCACGAATTTGGAGCAACTACCGGACGACCTCGCAGGTGCGGCTGGAACGATATTCCACAACTGAAGTACACTATCATGTTAAACGGCGTGACCCAGGTGGTCATTACCAAGTTAGATGTCCTTGATGAATTTGACAAGATATATGTGAGCGAAAGCTACGATGTAGATGGAAGCAGCACAGAAGAACTTCCATATGATCTAAATCTCGAAGGAATTACTCCATGCTACACTGAGATCTTAGGATGGAACGAATCCTTGGATGAGGTTACAACCTACGATGGCCTGCCCAAAATAGCTAAGGACTATGTGGATACCTTAGAAACGATGTTGGGCACTCGAATTTCAATGGTTTCAACTGGTCCTGAGCGTAGAAAACTACTCCCTAGATAATAGCAAGTGTCTTGCATCGACATTATCACGGATTGCCTAGAACTTAAATAGTAGCAAGGTGTTCCATATAGCAAATGGTATTTATGAAGAAAAGAGCAACATGGAATGGGCAGGTCATTGCGGAAAGCGACGACCTTGTTAACATCGAAAACAACTACTACTTTCCTACTTCGTCAGTCACGAAGAACTTACTTGAAGAAAGTGGTACAACAAGCTATTGCCCATGGAAGGGGACTGCTAACTACTATTCTATAAAAGTAGATGGGAAGGTCAACAAGGATGCAGTATGGTACTATGCAGATCCATCAGATGCTGCAAAGGCCATCAAAGATCGGGTAGCGTTTTGGAAGGGTGTAAAGGTAGAAGACGTTTAGTCTACAAAAATATGACACCTTCTGAATACAAGCTAGCATAACCAGCGATGCGAACGCGATCACCCAAATAAGTACAATACAGTGTGCCACCACGAGAAGATAATTGCCGAGCGACTAAATTGGTCTTACCTAATTTCTTATGCCAATAGGGAATGAGGAGGGTGTGAGCTGAACCAGTCACTGGGTCTTCATTCACACCAAACCTTGGTGCAAAAAACCGTGAAACAAAGTCGTATTTCTCTGATGGAGCTGTAATTATAAAACCTCTTCTTTGGAAACTTGTCAAAGCAGTGAAATCTGGTTTGGCTGCTACAACTGCTGACTCACTTTCGACCACTACGAGGCAATCAGTCACCCCATTGCGAACTTCGACAATATCGACTCCAAGGCATGAACCGAGGTCGCTTTTGTTCAGCTTCGAAGGATCCGTTTCAAAGGCAGGGAAGTCTAGCTCATACATCTCATTCACCTTAGTGACCGTCAAGATTCCACGATGCAATGACTGAAATTCGATCTCAAGGCTAGGATGCTCAAAAATTTCGAAGATTACATATGCGCTGGCTAGCGTAGCATGTCCACAAAGCTCCACCTCAGCGACAGGCGTAAACCACCTAATATGGTAGCGATCACCATCCTGTACTATGAAGGCCGTCTCAGAAAGATTATGCTCCATCGCAATCTGCTGCATCATCTTCTCAGGTAAGAATTGGGGTAAGGGACAAACCACGGCAGGATTTCCTTCAAATGTCTTTTCTGCAAAGGCATCAACTTGGTACTTCTTTATTTTCATATCCATTAATAAATAAAGTCAATTGCGAAGATGGTCCTAAAATAGGAGGTTTCATCTCATTTCGTAAATAAAAATAAGTTTTCTCAATTTCTTTTTAGGGGGGGCCAGAAAGTTGTTCGTCTTGGCTATACTTAGAAGTGATAAATCTTAAAATAATGGAAGACAACAGCATAACAACGACACTAAGAACTTTCCCGATACTTAGTGAATGTACGGACAAGGAACTAAATTGGCTAGCGGGCAAGTCTGTTGAAAAAACATTTTTTAAAGGAGAAACAATCTACCGTGAAGGAGAAGAAGGATCACACGTATACTTCGTAACAGATGGTAGCGCAAAATTGGGAATAACTTCTTCTTGTGGTAAGATATTGATTAAAGATATCGTTCACAGCACTGATGTTTTCGGTGAAAACATATTTACTTCTGTAAGTACAAGAAAGGAATTTGCGGAGGTAATGAAGGGCAAAGTGTCGTTGCTGATGCTTCGTAAGGAAGATTTTCAAAAATTATTACTCCACAATCAGAAATTTGCAAACAAGGTGGTAAATTTGATTGTGTCGCGGTTGAAGTCGCTTGAAAAGAGGATGGAAAATTTCATTTTCAAGAAGGCAAAAGCAAGAATCGTTGACTTTATAGTTTCCACA
>CAZMYK010000440.1:0-4185 GCA_964570435.1 uncultured Saprospiraceae bacterium
TTGCTAGATCCCCGTTTCCTGAAGCCGCTATTAAAGCAAGCGTCATATCCTGCCTCGATTTCTTTTGATCATGCCTGTTTTGGCCCTTTGCGATTGGCAAAACAAGGGTTAGTATGAAGATAGTAAGCGATGGTCTCAATGTTTTCTGCATAGTTCTATAAATTTCACCTTACAAATATGGATAAGAAGCCATGCACTTTTGCAAAAAGAAGCTGAATGTGGTGTTTGCGTCGACGATAGACATTATTAATCATACTAAGAGAAATTGTCTCTTTTCATTGTCGTAAACAGCTAGTTCATCGACATTATTTCTCGAATCCAAGCAAAACTGTACTTTGCAAAGCAGAAAAAAACGGATGTCAATGTTCTTTACCACCAAGGATGGCCTATTTTCCAATCGCTTGTTCAGTCATGCCCTATTTTGGCTTATTACTGTTATCGTCCTTTCATATCATGGTAGTCTTTTTGGAGGTAGCTTTTCTGAAAATCTAATTGAAATGTTATGTATGCTGCCTGCGAAAATGCTAGCTGCCTATTTTTTAGTCTACTACCAAATCCCGAAACTACTCTTTCAAAAAAAATGGATCACTTTTGGCCTCAGCTTTCTTGTATCTGCATACATCCTATCCACGCTTGCAAGACTTGCCATCATCCATGTGGCCGAACCATTGATGAACTATGAAAAATACGACGAGTCCTTGCTTGAAATCTTGAGCGATCCTATCTACCTTGCTAAAGTGTATGTAATCTCGGTTTATTTACCGTCTTTTTTATTGCTTGTCTTGAAGTTCACTAAGGACAGGTTCTATCAAGAAAACCAAATGATCACACTCGAAAAAGAGAAAAAGAATGCTGAATTGAGCTTCCTCAAAGCCCAGATGAATCCACACTTCTTATTTAATACATTGAACAACATTTATGCATTAACAAAGAATAAATCTGATGAGGCTCCCGAAATGATTATGAAACTCTCTGAAATCCTAGACTACACGATCTACGAATGCAATGAGACCAAGGTCCCTATCGCAAGAGAATGGGACCTTATAGAGAACTATGTAGACTTGCAGTCCACTCGGTTCAGTGAAGCTCTATTGATGACCTTAGAGAAAAACATTGACGATGAGAAATGTGAAATTGCACCACTTATCTTGATTTCATTGGTAGAAAATGCATTTAAGCATACACTAATTTCTGATGAAAAACAGCCTACGATCAAAGTCAGCTTAGTTGTCCAAAATTCTATTCTTGATTTTGTCGTTTGCAATTCGAAATCTGATACAGCGTCCAAAAGCGCGGCAAAGAAGAAAGGAATTGGGGTTGAAAATGTGAAACGTCAATTGAAGCTCCTATACCAAGATCAGTATAATCTGAGTGTCGTTGAAGATATAAGTTCATATAAAGTGAAGCTCACGATAAATCTATAGGAACATGAATAAATCAATTAAATGCTTGGTCGTGGACGATGAACCATTAGCTATTCAAGTGGTCGCAGATTATATCGGACAAGTGTCACAGTTAGAGTTGGTGGCCACATGTACTAGTCCACTACAAGCATTCCAAGTCATTAATCGAGAGGAAATCGATCTTATGTTCTTAGATATTGAAATGCCTGAGTTGAGTGGAATCGACTTCATTAAGTCACTGGCTAATCCACCTGCCCTAATATTAACAACTGCATACAGAAAATATGCATTCGAAAGTTATGAAATAGAAGTCGTGGACTACTTATTAAAGCCCATTTCCTTCAAACGTTTTTTCAAAGCCATTAGCAAGTATTTTAAAACCATTCGACTGACTCAAGAAGCTCATCCTACAGTAGGAAACGAAGCTGCACAAGGCTCCATTTTTGTCTATTCTAATAAGAAGAACATTAAGGTTGACTTCGATGATATATTATACATAGAAAGTCTAAAAGACTACATTCGCATCCATACTTCTGAAAGCTCAATAATTTCTAAAGACACAATTACCAGGTATGAAGAGATCTTACCTACGTCTTTCCTTCGAATTCACAGGTCCTTCATTGTCAGCATAAAGAAAATCACGGCCTTTACTCATCAAGATATCGAAATCGGCAGCAAGGAAATCCCAATAGGAAGTAGTTACAAAAAGGCTGTCTTAGAGCGCTTAAAAGCTTAAAATTCGAATATCAGATCTATTGTGGGGCTAAGAACAAAATGGAATTACAAAAAAGCATAGCTGCTACAAGATTGACCTCAAAGATTTTGCACTCATTTAGCTTTATTCGCTTGGAGAAAGGTCCAGGTCTGCATCACTTCAAGATCACTCCACTACTAGCTTTTCAGGGTAACCTCGTTCCGAGTCAAGTTTCCATGCACTGCCGTACACATCTTCGTATACAATTTGAAATCTAAGCAGCAATGCATGAAACTTTTCAGCGAGCCTTGCGGCGTGCTGTTTGTCTCTATATTTATAAGCTATCAATTCTTTGACCTCACTTGGAGAAAGTAAGTCATTAGGTCCAAATGAACTTTTCACTCTATTCGTGGAATCGATCAGGCCTGACTTCAGGCTCATAAATGCGAATAAGTCGTCACTTTCGCTAAATGCTACACTGTCCTGACACTCTTCATCATTTCCGAAGAAGTGCACCTCCTTCACGAAGGCAGGCCCAACACCCTTATTAGCTAAGACAAATTTGAATTCGCCTTCAACATTGCTATACCAATAGGTCAAATAAGGCAAGACAGACGCACTTTGTTGGATTCGAGTTAAATCGTTGTCCTCCCTTGCTAAGTAGGATTGATAGATCACAGCAAACATGGATAAGATGCTGATAAATATGGCAGCAACGCCCATAATTTTGTTAGAGTCCCAGGTTGTCTCTCCTGGCTCGCTGTCCTTTTCTTCCTCTATCGGAGTTGGATTCGTCTCTTCCATAGTTTAATAATTCCTTCTTAAGATAAGGGATTTTTAGGTCTATCCAAGGTCAACCTTACATAATTGCAGAAATCAAACAGACCACCTTTGACAAACTTCAAGTAATCGATGAAAACTTAGAGAAGTCCCCCGAAAGCAATCTAGCCTACCCGATTAAGGCTTATAAAATTTCTCTGCAAGGGAATCAATTTCCTAGCCTGCCAATTACTAGTCGATCACCTGCACCACCCCTTACATTTTAGTTTTAACGTGAATAATGAATAAAGGAATAAAATCAGATGGCGCTTATAAATTTATCTGCGAGCTAATTTTTATTCGGTTTAGTGGAGCTAAATCGGATGAAAATTAGCGAAGTAGATGGATTTAGAATGACATTGGCCATAAAAGCCATTTAAATCGTCATCTTATCCTAAAAATTACTTGAATTAGCTCTGCTAGTCCTTCATAATTTTTAGTTCTAAGCTGATGATTCTTATGGCTTCTGATAAAATTCCTTATCCATTATTCACGTTTTAGTAATCCAGCTTGGAAGAATAACAACTGATTAAAGTTTCGAAGCGTGTTAAAGTGGTAGGCATACTCTGTATCTTCTCTCAAAATCTCGGGTCTCAAAGGCCGCATCGTAGGTTGCATATAATTCAATTCACTAAAATGTCGTGGGTTAATGGCCAGCAACTCTTTTAGGAAATCTTGATATATGTTGGTGAATTTTATAAATGTAGGATAACTTACTTCATAGAGGTCAGAGATAGCCGTGCGAATAGAATCAGACTTAATACTCTTCAAACCAAACCTTTTCAGGGTCTCGTAACCGCTGTAATTAATACTGTAATCAGTACTAATGTGGGCCTTAGAAAAGTATTGAGACAATGAGTCCGCATAAGACTCATTGCCTCCTAACCACTTGGAAATAATCAACTGACTTTCAAAAACCGACATCTGTGATTTAGTAAAGTGGTCTAATTGTATTAAGTCACTGTCAATCCCTCTCTTTATTTCGGAAACCATGTCCGCACTTAACTTATTGGACTTCTTTCCCTCGTTCCAATTACTGATTTTCAAGGCCACTAGGATTCTAATAACAATCAGCAAAACTTCTCCTATCGCATAAAGTAAATACTTCTTGGATCCTTGACCTTCAAACAATTTGAACCTAAATTTTTTGAAAACTTTTGCCATATGTGTTGGATTCTCAATCTTCTAATCCTAGGCTACAATAAGCAGATATTTATTCAATTCTGAATTCGGGCCCGTCTATTTCTTCGAAACAGGCTGGGGATGGCA
>CAZMYK010000441.1:0-4180 GCA_964570435.1 uncultured Saprospiraceae bacterium
TTCTCGTAGAATTTAAACTTTTGAAGTGTTGAGTGACATCGAGCAGAATTTCTTCAGTCACTAAAGACTTCACATCAGCAGCGTTGGAAATATTTTGGGAGGCTCTTATTTTATAGGTTTGTTCGATGCCTTGGTCTTCAAACTTAATGGAGAAACGATGGTTCATCTCCATGATCGTAATCTTATAAATTGGGTGTTCGATATAGGCAACTATTCTCATACTACGAATTATTGATGATGGATTCGGAAAGCTGTTGATAGATCGTCAACAATTCAGGACGATTCGCAAGAAGATGATGATGTTTCAAAAGTGTTTCTTGATCGCCCCTAATCGCTGGCCCTGTCTGCATCTTTGAAGGAGCATTTTTAAGGATCTTCGATGCTGTTTGCATAATAATGGGTTTGAGGATATCGAAATCTAGACCCTTATCCTCTAGAATTTTTGCTGTCTGGTGATATAAATGGTTAGTGAAATTGTTAACCACCACAGCACCAAGATGGAGGAGTGATTTCTCTTCTTCAGAGACTTCGTAGACTTCTTGAAATATATCCTTGCTCATTTCTGCAAGGACCTGACCATGCGTCATTGAAGTGCTATTTAAGCATACTGGCACCATCGACAAGTCCAGGGATTGGTCCTTAGATGAAATGCTAGAAACAGGCCACAAGCAGGCTGTACTAGTAAAATACTCATCAATCAATGCCAAGCTACTAGCCCCTGAAAAATGCACAACGCAAGTTTTGGTGCTAATTAAGCTAGAAAGTTCTTTAGTTATTGCAGCAAGCGCGCCATCGTTGACCATCAGGAATAGAAAATCCACCTGCTTTTCGATTTGAGACAGATTAGAAGAATAATTAATATTAGTCCCATAACTATTATGAAACTCCTCTGGAGGAATTCTACCTAGGCACTGTTTAATATTGACGTGCGAAGATTTCGTAAAAGCGGGAATAAAATGACTTGCAAGGTTACCCGTACCTATCGTTACTGCACTAGGCTTACTCACTTCGTTTCACTTATCTTCGTTGATATTCTGATTCCCATACCAATGAGCATTCCAACTAACATCATTATTGAGCCTAGCCAGAAAAGATTAATTCCTGGAAACTCAATCGACTCGATCACGATGATATCTGACCTTGGAACATTGCTAGCGATTTCCAGAGGGATTTCAAAGTTGGATCGATCATCCCTCGACCATTGGAAGGATAGATCTCCAGTAGCCGGGTCTATCTTTGTAAACTTTGCGTGAATCCCACTTGGAGCATCATAGTCTTTGATACTACTTTGTCTTGAACCTCGAATTAAGTACACAGGTTCAAGCCTTGTCTTACTAGTGCCGTCTGAGAATTCAAGTAAGCTAGCAATTGCTATATCATCTGCCTCTTTCTGATAGCCACGATTGCTAGGTGATTTATTGAAGCCCAAATGTCGAATTCGGATCCCATCTATTTCTATGGTCTCACCCTCCTTCATGGTAAATGGCTCGTAGGCAACTTGATTTTCTAATGTAAAGAACCTTTCGAAGAAGCCCTCATTTATCCTAATCCTGGTGTTCATGTCGTTGATTTCTTCATAGTATTTATATACTATGGCACCACGAAGTGCAACAACCGGATTAGCCTTAAAAGTTTTATCCGTTAGCTTATCTAATATATTGAAATTGAAACCAACAGCTAGATCGTTTTCCTTTGCTTCGTAGTCACGATGTGTAGGATCATAATCTAAGCTTAAGAGCTCAACTCTGATCGAATCATTTTCGTAGATTCTGTCAGAAGGCAAAACGATGTTGTTATAATTCAGTGTGTCCTCCATTTCCTTAGAATGCTTCAGTTTCAGCACCTGGGCAGGAAGACCAGCAATATGGGTAAATATATCTTTATGTAAATAGCGCTTGGTGGAAGGATTAAAGGCCACAATTTCTGTCTTGTCATTAGCATAGACAGCAACTGGATTCACCATAAAGGTCTCTAAAACTAGATTATTTGAATCTACCTTGGTGAACTTAACATCATAGGTCCTTTCGTTATTGATCATGGTGTCGCGTTGGTAGTCGACCCAGTAACCATTCATAAAGATCGGCTTTCCTTTAAGGAGCGTCACCTTACTTTTTAAGCTCTCCTCCTCCATGATGTCCCTAAAGACAAACTCATTCTTGGATAGGTGCCGCTTATTCACACCAGAAGATAAAATCCCAATTAACATAATGCTGAATCCTAGGTGCGAAAGCAGGGAAGCGCTATTCTTCCATTGCAACTTATTGAATGCTACGAAGTAGTCAACATTGGAAACGATTCCGAAAATCCCACACACCATGAGGATCATATATGGTATCGAGGCGATTTCTAGCCATAGGTTTGTTATAAATGCAAGGACGGCTGTAGCACCTAATGTGATCCCCAAGTGGAGGAAAAGTTTCTTCTTATAGGACGAAGTAATTCTTCCCTTATACCTTAAAAACTGCGAAACAGAAGATAGAAGTACAATAAATACCGCTATCCAGATTTGATGTTTGTTGTAGTGTGGAATAGGTTCTTGTATAACCAATCCTACAAAGTCAGGATCAAATAATTCTGCAATCTTGTTGTAGATCGGGAGGGATGTTGAAGCTGTAATCAAGATCGATGAAAACAATAGTACAATGGCGCCAATAAACATCCAGAACTCCCGGCTATTGAACTTGTCTTCTTCTTCCTTCGCAATTAACTTTCCTCTTGACAAAAATACTATCAAAGGTAGAATAGTAAAAGTTCCAACAAGCAGCAAGAGCTGATTTTCCAGACCCATTTCAGTAAAGGCATGGACAGAGGTGTCTCCTAGAACTCCGCTCCTGGTCAAAAACGTGGAATAAAGTATCATGATGAAACTAAGACAAAGTAGTATGTAAGATGACTTTATTCCTCTACCGGTACTGTTAGAAATGAGTAGCGCATGGACCCCTGCCACCATAATGAGCCATGGAACTAGGGACATGTTTTCAACTGGGTCCCATGCCCAATAACCTCCAAATGACAATGCTTCGTATGCCCAAGCTCCTCCCATCAGTATTCCGATTCCCAAAATGCCACCTGAAAAAAGTGACCACCTAAGGGTCGGGGCTATCCATGCCTTTGGCTCTTTTATCCAGAAACCAGCTATCGCAAACGCAAATGGTATTGCTGTTGAGGCAAAACCTAGGAAGAGGGTTGGAGGATGAATTGTCATCCAGTAGTTCTGAAGTAAGGGGTTAAGACCGGAACCACTTAGCAAACTGACATAGTCTGCATTCTTAAAAAGTGGGATGTCCATTGTGTCTCTGAAAAGCAAAAGCGGATTACTGCCAATCTTGATAACCGATTCACCAATTTCGAATTGGATGCCAAGAATCATTGAAATAAGAATGACCTCTATCAGCGCTAGCACACTTAATACCGGAGCCTCCCACTTTTTATTAAAAAACATAATGAAAACCCCTAGCACGATATGCCAAAACATCCACAACAAGAAACTCCCTTCCTGACCCTCCCAGAATGCTGAAGTGATAAATTTCATTGGCAGAAAGTCGTTGACATGCTGAGAAACGTAGGCGTACTCATAGAACTGACTAACCATGATGTAGAAAATGATGGCAATGATGCCGAAGACACTAAGGCCATGTGTCAGGAATCCGATTTGGCCGAGCTTACGCCATGCCTTTGCTCCCACAGCATCATTATTAAGCTTGGTATTAGTTGCCTTGAAATAGGAGTAGCAGGAAAAAAGGGCAGCAACGAAACCCAAGATAATCAGGAAGTGACCTATATTTTTCGGCCACAAATGTTCTCCAAAATATTGAATTTCTTGCATCTATCTATCCGTTCTCTCTAAGCAACACTTCTTGATCCTTGTACTTAGATGGACACTTAAGCAAGATGTCGGAAGCAATAAAGTTCTCTCCCTTCATTTTGCCTGTAACCACAAGAGATTCAGACATTTCAAAGTCTTGAGGCTTCGAATCATAGTAGGTTACCTTCATTTCATCCCCATTCTTATCCTCCATAAAGAAGGTCATCAGGTTAGCATCAACAGAGGGATCATACACGATCGCCTTATTCTTTACCAAAAATCCAGCGATCTTCACTGTAGAATTTCCCTTGGCGTCAGAGAAATTGGCATAAGTGCTGACATCGCTTGCAGAAGATATCAAGTACCCGATACCTG
>CAZMYK010000442.1:0-4178 GCA_964570435.1 uncultured Saprospiraceae bacterium
GGTTTCATCTTTGCCCCTTTCAAATTTCTTTTCATGGCATCGGTTAGCAAGTCGTCCTTTCGATTTCTTTTGGCTACTGATCAAATTGCAGTAAGCTACCTAGATCCTTCTCATTCACGAAGAAAAGAACCCACGTCGTCAGGAAAGTCTTGGCTTGACGGAAACTTCTTGATTAATTAGCACTCAAAAATGTATTGAGTGAATAAATCAATCATCTACCTTACTAGTCTTATCATCGGAATCAGCATTCTGACCTTCTTTAGTGTGTACAACACCTTCGGTCACAAGGTAAGCTTGGAGAAGAACGGTTTACAGTTCGAGGACATTAGCCTCAATGAATTAGTAAGACCAAACAACGGTAAATTTGTAGCTATAGCAACGGAAAATCAGTCGAAGAGCAGAACTGTATACTCCTTTAGTGGGTATGACAAGAATTTCCACCAGCAATATAAGATTCACGAGGTGCAAGATGAAGCAGTACGGAATGATGACCTCTTCATCGCGGCTATAGATGGCCGGCTGAACTTCGAAAGAGATACATTCTTGCTTGGACTTGATGAATCAGTCTTAATGTGGACAAGTCCCAATCAAAATTTCAAGGTAGAAGCTAAGAAATTGTTACAATATGAATTTGAACCAGGGATTTTTGGTTTTTTTGACGACAGTCCATTCATTGCCGGACTCCTAGTGCTCATTTTCTCTTTTCTCTGTTTCACTTTTAACTTACTTAGTAGACTGTTCAAGGGCAGACGCTCCCGTCTCTCGAATTTCATCCTTGTCATTTCTACTATATTGGCTGTAGTAATTTTTACCACAAAATTCCTACCCCATGAGTGGCACATGAATTCCTTGGCCGGCATTGCAACGGCTAATACGATTTGGATATTTAGTTGCTTTCTACTTTATCACTTCCTCCTACTACCTCGAATTAGGAAGCTAGAAATTCCTGATCGGGAGGCATTAAAGTTTTTGTTCATAACAGTCGTAGGCTTCTTAAGCTTGTGGATCAGCATCTATGTTGGTCTGAATATCGACGGACTAAGACTGAGCAACGTGGTTCACCTAACTAATTACTACCTTCCTTTGGGCATAAAATTGGGCATTATTGTGAGCTTTGCTCTTGGCAACCTAATTAACAATGCGACTAAAAATGTAATCCACCTAGTTAAGACCAAGAATCTTGCTCGCGCCTACAGGGCAAGGGCCTTGTCTACGTCTTCTCAGCTCAGCGCTCTTCAGTCGAGTATCAATCCGCATTTCCTCTACAATTCTCTGAATTCGATTGCAAGTCTTGCCACCCTAGATGGTGAAAAAACAGAAAGAATGGCGCTGGCGCTTTCCTCCTTTTATAAGTACGTCAATAATAGGGAGAATACGACCACCAGTACAGTCCGGGACGAAGTCGAAATGCTCCAAAATTACATTAAGATCGAGAAAATCAGATTTGGAGATAGGCTGTCAATAGATTTCGACATTGAAGCTGATAGCCTTGACTTCCTAATACCGAGATTGACCCTACAACCACTGGTCGAAAATGCGGTCAAATATGGCTTTGCAAATGGTAAAATTGAAGTCAAAATTGCTACTTTGATCAATGAAGATGAATTGCTTATTATGATTTTTGACAAGGGGAAATCGTTTGGCAAAGACCTTAACTTGGGCTTTGGACTTAAGAGTGTGGACAGCAAGTTGAAATTAATGTTTGATGATATGTACACGATCGAATTTGTAAGTAGACCAGAAAAGCACGTCCTAATTAGCATTAAAATATAGCAAGTAAATGAGGACCATTATAGTAGAAGACGAAATCCCCGCAATGCTAAGAATGAGGAAGCTTATCTCAGATTCAAACTTCCCGTTTTCGATCGTAGCAGAATGCGATACTGGTGCTCAAGCCATAAAAGATATAGATCAGCTCAAACCTGATGTGATATTTCTCGACATTAAGTTGCTCGACATGAGTGGCTTTCAAGTCCTTTCCATGATCAAACACAAACCACTCGTCATTTTCACTACAGCCTACCATGAATATGCGCTCAAGGCCTTTGATCATTTTTCAGTTGACTACCTAACTAAGCCTATCACCAATGACAGGTTTAATGAGTCCATTGCAAAGTTGGCAACGATGAAATCCTATCAAGAAAATACATCATTTTACGAGATTCAAGAGTGGATCCAAAAAGTGAAAAAGAAGAAGTCTTTCATCGTGAAGCAACGTGACAAGGCCATTCTACTTGATCATGAGGACATTAGTCACTTCATTTCGGAGGACAAATACCTAAGAGTTCATCTTCTTAGTGGCAAGTCTTACTTAATCAATCAAACCATAAGTCACTTAGAAGAAGAATTACCTGAGACCTTCATTAGGGTTCATCGTTCTAGGATGATTAACATAAATAACATTGCCCAACTGCGAAAATTAATCAAGGGACGGTATTTGATTACTATGAATGACGTAGATCGAAGTCAACTGCAGACCAGCTACAAATATAGAAATCGGCTAGTGTCTATGCTAAAACTATAATTCCCAGGAGCAACGTAATTTCGTCAGTAGAAAAAACTTCCGACAGTACTTATAGTTTCTAAACTGAGGCTGTGGTTCAAGGTTACCAATTTCAATCGCTAGGCAGTGCCTCGAACTCTGACTTCTTCTTCATAAACCATTGCTGCATTTCACCTGGATTCTTCATCATTTCCTGCATTGCAGCCATTGCCTCAAGATGTACCTTGTCCTGTTTCTTAAACATTTCTCCACCGTGAGCCTTGCTCATCTCAGCTATTTCTTCGAAGGTTTCTCCACGAAATTCGAGATCGCAGGCACCTCCTAGTTGCTTACAAGTCATTGATTTCATTTTCTATATTTTCTTTGAGTTCAAAAAATCATCTAGTCGCCCAAACACAGATCCCCATCCATTCTGAATTCCCATGCGCTCTTGGGCAATTCTATAATCTTCATTTGGGTGAACAATATTAAATGTGAAATGTGTTTGACTCCCCTCAGCTACAAAGAAAGACTGGATTTCCACACCCTCTGTCATCGGCTTAAAGTTCGCCTCAGAAATGATGGTCTTATGGTGGACTATTTTTATATAGGTCCCCTCAGCGATAAATGGTCTACCGTTTGGCATCAGCATTGAATAAGACCACCTTCCACCCTCTTTAAATTCATGTTCTTCTATGGTAGTATTTGATCCCTTGGGATTCCACCATTGTACAATGTGTTCGGGATCTGACCATGCTTCCCATACTAGCTCAATGGGTGCATTGAAGGTCCGTTTGATTTGCACAGTCCTTTTCAAAAAATCATCATCTTTTATCATTCTTTTTCTTTTTTAGCTTCATTAGGTAGGTTTCAAACGAATCGATCCGAGCTTCCCACTGGTCCTTGTAACTTTCTACCCAAAGGAAGGCAGGAATCAACTCGTCAGCTCTGAGCGAATAAAATCTCTCGCGCCCTACTTGGGTCACCTCTACCATTCCACATTCATCTAAGATCTTAAGTTGTTTAGAAACCGCTTGGCGACTAATCTCAAAATGCCCTGCAATTCTCCCAACGGAGTATTTATTTTCTTTTAGCAGATCTAGAATCTCTCTTCTGATAGGATCAGCTATTGCTTGGAAAACATCTCTTCGCATTTCTACAATCGTTTAAATGATTGCCATCAATAAGCAACCGAATGGTTGCAAATATACGCGCAATCATTCGGTTGCGCAACTAAATGTCCTTATATTTTTTCGAAAGCTTGCAAAGACCTTCTTCGATCTAGCAAGGATAGACCACTACTAGCTTAGATTCTCTTGAGCACTAAGAAGGAATTGATATGGAAGCGCCAACTCAACTTGATATACCACCTCATTGACATTGGTTAGTAATTTATTTAAATTTATAAAATGAAATTTAGGGGCCGAAGAAATTTTATCAAGGGTAATTCACCCAATGGTGAGAATGAGGAAGAAGAAGCCAGCAATGAATTATTAGTTGCGCCGCCAGCGCTCCAATTGAAGGCCGAAGACCAAGGTAGCAATTCAAATGGAGATGCCAAGTCCCCCTTCCAGCTACAAGAGGCACCCAAGGCAGTAGATTCAGAAAAGTCTGGTGCCACGCAAGAAGGCAGCGGAGAAAAGGAGGAAAAAGAGCAGTTTGAAGTCTCTAAGGGCTTTATGCAATTAGGCATAGA
>CAZMYK010000443.1:0-4176 GCA_964570435.1 uncultured Saprospiraceae bacterium
TTATCTACCTTATCTACCTTATCTACCTTATCTTGCGTGCTAGCTGCGGTTGAGCTAGGCTGATGATTTGACGCATGCTTTTGTGCGACTTCACTACCTTCTCCTGTAGAATTCAAAAATATGGGATTTTGGATCTCCAATGTTTCAGGGCTCTTGCGCTCTCCCTGTTTTTCGTTCGAAAAAAGTCCCTGGCTAGGAATTAGGGTCCAGCCTAGCCATAGAAGAGGTATGAAAAGGAATAGGTAAATCAACCATTTCTTTTTCCGCTTTGAACGACTAGGCTCAAGTGCAAGATCTAGTTTGCTCCATCCATCTTGCGAAGGATTGACATCCAATGGTGAATCCTTGTACTCCCTTAAGCCTTCTTCGAAATTAGTATCCATATTTCTTTAAATCGTGGTTGGAAAAATAATGGTGAATGATCTTTTTTAGCTTTTGTCTTGACCGAAATAGGGTGCTCTTAGATGTTCCTTGCGAAATCCCCAGCATTTTGGAAATTTCAAAGTGCGTGTAGCCTTCTAAAACAAAGAGGTTAAATACCACCCTGTAATTAGAAGGAAGTTCTTGGAGTATTTTGAGATGGTCTCCTTTTTCGAGTACCCCAAGGGCTTCGTTATTTACGAACTTATCTTCGGTATCTATTTTCTCTATTGCAAGCCACCTTACCTTTCTGTTTTTTCTAAGAAAGTCTATGGATGAGTTCACAACGATTTTCCTTACCCATGCTTTAAAATTGGATCCAAACTTAAAGCTTGAAATTTTCTGGAATATCTTGAGAAAAGAGGTGTGAGAAACTTCCTCAGCATCAACTCTATTAGAAACATAGTGTAGAGCTACGGTGATGACATAAGGGTAGAAAAGCTTGTAACATTCGTTCTGTGCACTTCGCTTTTGCTTTAAGCAACCTTTATACAAACTTTTGCTAAGGAGCATCTCTGAGGTTAATTATAGTTCATAAGGTTGAACATATATTGAAAAACTTCCATTCTCAGGTGATTCTCCGCTTTCTAGACAGAATGCAGCGTCCGCTTCTGAGGTGGAACGAAAGGTGCCGGTCATGATGAATTCTTCATCCCAAGAGTCGATGCTGATTTCATAGAAGCTAGACTGTTCACAGTCGTAGGCTTCGTTATCTATTCCATCTGGGAATCTTGCGACAATCACATTCGAATAGGTAAGTGGAAACTCGATCTTTTTTCTGTCGATTGTACCTCTTGGTGTTAATTCTAGAGTTTGATCTGTTTCAAATGCCACAATTAGAACCACATCACTATCATCCTCAAGATGGCGTTGCAACAATAACTTTTGAGAAGTTTGAGAAAGATAGCTGTTGTTTTCTAGGCGAGGTAGTGCTTGATAACTAGTAGATTCTCCACCTTGATAAACCAAGTGAATAAATTGATCTTCAATTATAGGAAGTGTTTCGGGAATTTCTCTTGTGCAGCCTATCAGTACCGCTAATGAAACAAGGATTGGAAATAGTAGAATTTGCTTAGACATAATATTAGTTTTTCTCACTATACGCATATTCCTCAATAAAGGGTTGCAGTACTAGCTAAGTTTTGCAAGAATTGTTTTACTTCAGCTTAGTGGAGATTAATTCCTGCCTTGGAATTTACAACTTTAAAACTACTGCAACGATCACCTATCCCATAACTGCTAGAAGTATTATTCCATAGCAGATTTGTTGGTGAGATCGTGAGGAAGAGTAGGGCTCTCGAATTTCTTGAAAACGTGTATAAACTTACAAGAGTGCCGCACCATATACACCAGCGCTATCACCCAACTTTGGCTTTAGAAAGACAGTGTTTAAATAGTCATTAAACACATATTGTTTTACTTTTTCTACTCCTAGGGTATATAACTCATCGATATTTCCCACGCCACCTCCAATCACAACAGCGTCTGGGTCGAGAATGTTAAGAATATCTGCAATTCCTCGTCCGAAACGATCGAATAAGCGTTCCAGGGTCATCCTTGCATGAACATCGCTACCTGCGCGATATAAATTTACAATTTCCTTGAGTCCCTTCTTCTTACCCGAAATCTTTTCATACCATTTCTCTGTGGAAGGACCACTAATAACTGTTTCGCAACATCCGACATTGCCACAAAAACACTGACCACCTGAGTCATCTAAGTGCATGTGTCCCCATTCTCCTCCTATTCCGTGAAGTCCATTCAAGATCTCGCCATTGACGATGATTCCTCCGCCTACTCCCGTACCCATAATTACACCGAAAACGACCTTCGCTTGTGGCACCCTATCTGCAACCGCTCCCAGCTTGGTTTCAGCAATAGCAAAACAGTTGGCGTCATTTGCCATATTGACTTCCATCCCAAGTAGTTCTGACAAGTCTTTTTGGAAGGGTTTGCCATTAACTACGGTGGTGTTGGAATTTTTCAAAAGACGTGTTCTTACATCGATGGAACCAGGTGTTCCAATTCCTACCTTGGAGAATGAAAAATTAACTTCTGCTTCCAAGTCTCGAATTAGTCTGGCAATATTATTCTTGATGTGTTCGTAACCCTTTTCCTTTTCTGTTGGTATGCGCTTTCTCGCAATCACATCTACCACATTTCCTTCATTCAGGACGACTCCTTCGATCTTTGTTCCTCCGAGATCTATTCCAAGTAAATATGACATCAACAAATATTAAAATAAGCAAAGTGTGGTGTAAGGATAAAAAAAAATGACAAGAAAGATGACTTAAACTTGAACTTGAAATACTTAATCAGCGCATGTAGAGGCATAGGCATATTTTCTTAATTTGCATTGAACCTCGAAATTCGTCCTATGCTTAAGCTCCTTTTTACTGTATGTCTTATTGTTGTGGCATTGGATATGAGTTCTCAGTGCTCAGATCTATTTTTCTCAGAATACATAGAAGGTTCTTCAAATAACAAGGCGCTTGAGATTTATAACCCAACGAATGAAGCCATAGATCTCTCAGATTATGCTTTGTATCGAAACAGCAATGGTAGCTTATTGCCATCAGACAGTTTATTGCTAGAAGGTACTTTACTAGCAGATGAAGTCTATGTTATTGCGAATCCGTCAGCCAGTGAGAGTATCGCTATTCAAAGAGATACTGCTCACAATTTGTTATTTTATAATGGCGATGATGCTGTATGGATGAAGAAAATTAGTAGTGGTGATACATTGGATATCATTGGGGAAATCGGTGTGGATCCAGGCGCCGGTTGGAACGTTGGAGGTGGTGCAACTAACAATCATACCTTAGTACGTGATATCGCCATTCAACAGGGAAACACTGATTGGATTATTGGTACTACAGAATGGGATGTCTTTCCCATCGATATGGATGATTCTTTAGGTATGCATTCTATGATTTCATGTCGAGTCGTGCCAGTCGACCTCGTAAATTTTGAAGGGGAATACTTAGACCAAAATCAGGTAAAATTATCGTGGGAGACTGCGACTGAATTAAATAATAACTATTTCACAGTGGAAAGGAGAAGAAATGATTTGTCTTGGAAAGAAGTTTTCAAAGTAAATGGCAATGGAAGTTCAATTGGAAGCCATATGTATGTTGCTTTTGACAGGAACCTTGAAGAAGGACTAAATTATTACAGATTGAAGCAAGTAGATTTTAATGGTTCGATCGAATATTCAAAGCAAATATCGATCGCAGTTCCAGTACGGCCAAAAACACCTATAGTCTATCCCAATCCTGCCTCAAAAGAGCTCTTTGTGGAGTTTGAAGATGTAAGCATGCAAGACGTGACAATTTTCACGTTGTACGGGGATCAAATAAAAGAGAAAATTCAATTTTCACACAAAACTTCTTCGAATATTCATATTAACATTGAAGATCTTCCAAAAGGATCCTATTTTATAAAAATGGGAGCTTCTGTTCAAAAATTTCTAAAGTTCTAGTTTGCTTCTCGTTGATTCTAAGTGGGGACAAAGACCACTCTTCTATAAACTCTAATATATAATGTCATTTTAGTATCTTTGCGCCTCAAATTTTGATACGAATATGGCATTGTATAGGGAATTTAAAGGGCTTAATTTACCGGCGATCGATAAGGAGGTACTAGAATTTTGGGAAAAGGCAGAGATCTTTAAACGGAGTATTGAGGAAAAAGATGAGAACAACACCTTTGTTTTCTATGAAGGCCCACCTTCTGCTAACGGTAAGCCTGGAATTC
>CAZMYK010000444.1:0-4160 GCA_964570435.1 uncultured Saprospiraceae bacterium
AGTGCTGATTGTCCATGTCTGACGGATGATAAAGATGGAGACGGCATTTGTGATGAAATAGATTTAGATGATGATAATGATGGTATCCTAGATATGGATGAAATCTGCGTGGAGTCCACTTTTGACTTGTCTGGACTTGCCGGAGTAAACCAGTCTGTAGGGCCGATTGCTTATGAACTTGAAAATGGTCAAATTGCTAACGTAACAGTAAGTGCCACAGGCACTATTAGTGCAGCCGATGCTGATGGAAATGTAAATATGCAAATTAGCAACAGTGGCTTGATTACAATAAGTAGTGACATCCCCATCGAAGTTATTTTATCACATGAAACCATGACTAGCTTTCCTGGGAATTTTAGTATGGGAGATGCATTGGATCTCACAACAAATGGAGCTGATTTTGACATTATGGACCCTGATTCGCATCTGGGAAGTGTGGTGAATGGTGGCAGTACGTTGAGTTTTAACGGTACAACAGCCAATCTAGCTAATGGCACATGGATGGTGATGGCTAGAGAAGCTACCTTAGTCACAATTGATCAGACTGCAGGAGATACTGCGATCCCTTTTAATATCAGCATCAATAAGTGTAACAATGATATTGACGGAGATGGAATAGTAAATAGTTGTGATAAAGACTCAGATGGTGATGGATGTTTAGACGCTGAAGAAGCAGGACACGGTTTAGCATTTAATCCAGCAGATAGTACTGTCGTAAGTTCAGGTTTTGGTGAGAATGGATTGGCTTCCGAACTGGAAATTGATGACAGCTCGACTTCAGGAATAAATTATACCCTAGCACAGGCGAACGCTGTAGAAGATTTCTTGAATGCAGACTGGCAAGTGGCATGTCAGGAGGATCTGGCTTGTACTGCAACAGCCTATATGGTCCAAGGTGCTAGCAGTGAGTGGAATGACATTAATCTAACGAAAGGGACAACCGTTCCAAATCAAGCAGACAACTATTTATCAGAAATCAATGCAGTTGGTTTTAATATCCTTGACGGCAAAATTTATGGACTGTCTACAACTGACAAAGACAGAAACAGAGTAGCAATCGCTACACCAGATGGAATGGGAGCTTGGACTGTTTCATTGTCTGATCATATTGCAGGACTACCAGAAGATGGGTATCCAACAGGAGATGTGGATCAAAACGGAATCTTGCATGTTAAGTCGGGAAGTAATCCTAGCATTCTGTACAGAATTGATGCAAATCCTAGCAGCCCTACATATCTGGAATTACTGAATCAGTCGACCTTATCTACGAACATCGCTGTTTTTGATTGGGCATTTTCTCCGATAGACAACCAGCTCTATTCAGTAAGAAGTAACAATGCAAGTGACAATCTATATAGAATTGATCCTGTCACTGGTGTAGTCGAAGATCTAGGTCCAGCAGGTATTCCAACGGGAGTTGGAATTTTATATGGAGCAACCTATTTTGACAGCGATGGATATCTATATGCCTACAATAATACCACAGGCGATATATACAGACTAGATTTAACGACTCCACCAGCTACGGACTATGATGAAAGCCAAACGCTTATATCAAGCAGTTCCGTGGGAGGTTTAACAAGAAATGATGGAGCGCGATGTGCTCTTGCGCCTGAGGAATCTTTTATAGATTTTGGTGACTACGAACCATTTGGTACTGCCTCTCATACACATTGTGCAGATGTTAATATGAGTGGTGAACCTACAGATCCAGCAGCCGTCTGGCTCGGTTCCATGATTGATTTTGAATCGAATCAGCAAAACAGCCCTGATGCTACAGGTGATGGTGCGGATGAAGATGGATTGACAGGATTTCCAATGGAAACCTTGCCTGGTACAATGGTTGATTTTGATTTATCTGTGAGAACGAATGCTATGGATGAAGTTTTCTATGGTGTTTGGGTGGATTATGATAAAGATGGGACATTTGATGAATTCGTCAGTGGATCATGCCCAGTTACAGGTGCTGCGACCAAGCCAGTCCAGATTAATGTACCTGGGAATTTTAATGCTGATTCTATATTCCTGAGAGTTAGAGTTGACACTACAGCCTTTGTTGCTGGAGATATTGTTGGATTTAGAAGTAATGGGGAAGTAGAAGATTACGCCTTTGAAGTTACAGCATGTGACTTTATGATTTCATATACTGACACAATAGGTTGTTCTCTGGAAATGCTATCGAACTTCACCGTTGACGATATGGGAGGAATGTGGTCAGTTGTTTCTACAATTGGATCAACTATCGATGGAGCGACTGGAGCGCTAACATTAGGTACGGCACCTGGAACAGCTGTTTCTACAGACTCCATATTTTACACGAATGGTTCTTGTGTGGATACAATAGAAGTTACTGTTTATCCTGTCCCTGTTTTAACTGTTACAAACACTGTAGACATCGTAGGTTGTAATATTGCAACTACTGATGGAGAAATAGAGGTGACCATAACTGGCGGGACTGGCTCTTTTGAATTTAGTCTCGATGGAACGACGTGGACACCAAGTACTAGTCCATTTACGTTTACCGGATTAACCCAAGGAAGCTATACTCCTATGGTAAGAAATGCTGGTACCCCTATGGATGAAGGTGCTTGCCCAGTAAGTGGCCCATCCACAGCAATTATGGCTTCTGGTTCAGACTTTATGATTGATATGGTTTCTGGAACCGATTTAACCAATTGTGATAATGTAGATGACGGGACTATTGAAATATTTACAACTATTAACACAGCAACAACAGAATTATACTACAACATAGTCGATGGTCCAGGTGGAAATCCTCCAGGCTTAGGTGGTACTACAAATGCCAATTGGATTTCTTTCGGAGGTGCCAATGTAGACGATATAACAATTTCTGGCCTAGCACCTGGAACATATACCATCTGGGTAGGAGAAGATCCTGCAGGAGGTGGATTCGGATGTAGACAACAAGCCACACCTGATATTGTAATTTCTGTGCCAGCGCCTCCTACTTTAGACGACGTAGATACTGTCGATCCTACTGATTGCGATGATAATGATGGTATGATTACTATCAATGCAACACCTGGTGAAGCACCTCTGCAGTACAGTGTTAATGGCACAGATTGGTTTCTTAGTGAGGATTTCACTGGACTAGCGTCTGGGACATACACAGTCTTTGTTAGAAATATGGGATCGCCGACTTGCATTGATTCTTTAGAGAATGTGACATTGATTGCGCCTGAAGATTTACTTATTACTTCTGTAGACAAAACAGATCAAGATGAATGTGGTATAGATGATGGAACGATTACAATAAATACTACCGGATCTGCTGCAGGAATCTTATATAGCATAAATGGCATAGATTTTCAGTCTTCTCCTGTATTTACAGGTGTTGCGCCAGGAACATATACTGTTACAGCACAATATATTGGAATTGACTGCTCAGATATGTCATCTGTAACCATAGATCCAAAACCACAGCCTACACTATCAACCAGTTCTACAGATCCAGATAATTGTGAAAGTGACAATGGAAGTATTACACTTACTGCGGGAGCAGGAACTGGAGTATTTATATTCAGTACAGACGGTGGTGCAACATGGATAAGCATAGCTAGCCCATTTACTGCTACTAATCTTGCTGCTGGAACATATGATGTTCAGGTAGCTAATCCAGATACATCATGTATAGTAAGTGAAATGGTTACGCTTGAGTCCTTTGATGAACCTACAATTGATCAAGTAGTTTCTACAGATCCTACCGATTGTGGTGCGAATGACGGTACGATTACCATTTCCGCAACAAGTAATGAAATAGGCGAAACGCTTGAGTTTTCAATTGATGGAGGAGCAACTTTTCAAGCAACTGGATCTTTTACAGGCCTTATGCCTGGAGCCTATGATGTAGTTGTTAGATACGATGACCCTACTTGTGAAGTCTCAGGGGGTATGATTAACTTAGAAGAACCAAATACACCAAATATAGTGGATATATTAGCCTCTTCACCTTCCGACTGTGGAGAAGTAGATGGCAGTATAGCTATTACAGCAGATGGCGGAGTTGCGCCGCTCCTATATAGTATAGATGCGCAGGCAACCTGGAGTCAGATTCCATCATTTAGTAATTTAGCGCCTGCTACCTATTTAGTGGAAGTAGCGAATGCCGATACAACTTGTATAGTATCTCAAATGGTAAC
>CAZMYK010000445.1:0-4155 GCA_964570435.1 uncultured Saprospiraceae bacterium
GTACTCATTGTTATAATCTATATTTCCAATGGCAGCACTAAGCTCCACTCCCCATAAGGTCTTATTTCTTCGGTTTTGATTGAAGCCTAGGCTCATATCTGGTGCACTTCCTTCAAAGACAATCCGGCTAAAGGTCTGATCTTTTAGCGACAAAGAGGTGAGGCCTGTCTGAAATGTTAGGTTATTCGAAATCCTTGCCGACTTATCTTGACCTTGCACATCATATGCAATAAGAATATATAGTAGTGTGACAATAAGTTTTTTCATTTTTCCACGTTCCTAGAGCTCATTATTTTAGCGATTAATCTCCTGACAAAAGTATGCTAGGGAAGTCAATGAAATCAAGCTTCTTAACATAATAAATCCTAAAGCGGACATTACTCGGTCTAAAGCGGACAGGAAAATACGTGTTCAGATTTCATTAAGAATCTCCGAGTGAGAAATTTTGCTTCTTAGGGAGGTGATTGTCCATAAACCAGCTTTTGAATTCATGACTTTTCGCCTTGCTGACAAAGATATCTTTCTTGAAATCTACGGCGGGGAGCAATTGGATTCTCAATTTTCGGGTATCGGTTAGCTGATAACTTAGGATTACATTTCTATTGAGGATGAACTGTCTGTTGGCGAGAAAGAAACTTTGTGGAGGTAGTTTTTTAAAGATTTTGCTTAGAGAATAGACTGTGGCCATTTTTTCACCTGAGTAAGTATGCACGAAGGTAATCTTGTCTTCTAGTTCAATAAAGGCAATATCGGAAGGACTAAGTGCGTAACTTTTCTTGCTACCTTGGATTACTATTTTATTCGATGGGCCAGATTCTACTTTCTCCAGATCAGTTTTCTGTTCTATCTTTCTATTGTAGAATAGTATCAAATAGAATAGGTTGATAATGAAGATAAATAAGACATCTGTTGGCAGGTCCAGAGTGTAAAACTCTATGGGTGTTCGAATTTTTCTAACAAAAAAATCGTACAGAATCCGAGTGACAATTAGGAAGAATAAGCTCGCAAGTAGGTTAATTGCAAAGGCTTTAGAGAGGACTACTAGGTTAAGTTCATCCTTTACAAATTTGAACAATATCTTTCTTATTACTTGCCAAACGATGAACCCTGAGATGAAATTCAATCCAATGTACATGAGATCTTTGACCTCAAAGGAATCCTGATAGAAGGGTGTATCGTCACCAATATAATAGGTGAAAATGGCCACTAGAGGAAGAAAGTAGTAAGCAATCCACTTGTCGTTATACTTTTCCTTTGACTTCATAAATCTTCAGTGCTAAGAATCATTGCTTGCTAATATTCAATACGCAAGTTGCAATATTTTTTGATTCGTCTTCTAAATATGTTGCTTCTTTTCCCCGATGCAATGCGTAACTTTTTAACCTAACAAAGTGCTGAAAGCGAGCAAACGGCTGGTTTGGGGCTAGTAGATCCTCTAGGAACTGCCATCTTAATTTATCGAGCTTCAAGGCGCTATAGACAACCTGATATGGACCTTCTAATTTTTTAGACTAAAAGTTTTACTTAGCAGCTCAAAGACGGGTGGCCCAATCGCTTTATGAATTGACTTTAGTAATCAAGTACACCCATATCATCCGATTCGTAACCATCTTGAACGTCTTGAACTATTCTCTCGAAATCAACATCCATAGTTTTATAGTCATACTTTTTTCCGCCGGATTTTAACCTGTGAAGCTCCTTGTGAAGTTTGGACAAAGTACCACTTCCACCTGTATGTTTTTCACCTACACCTGCGTCCATTAGATTTTTATGTGCTGTTTCCAGACCGCCCAAGCCTTTATTGATTAGGTGTTCTTTATTGACATCACATGTTAATATTTGTTGCAATATCGGATCTAGGGCTGGATACGCTGCAGATATTTCATCTAGAACCTCTCCAAATTTTTTCTTGAATTTGCCTCCGACACTACTGTAGATCGATTTGGCTGCCGCTGATCTAGTCGATTCAATACATCTTGACCATGCTTCATTTAATATTGGATTTGATTTAAATGAAACTTCAGCAAGTTGTTCGTACAAATTTTCCAGTGCCACTTCGGCTGTTGCATCAAATCCATTTGCACCAACATAGTCAGCAAGGTCGGAAACGGTCTCTGCAAAACTGTCAATTGTAGCTACAGTATCAGTTTGTACTTCCAAAATTGCTTGTAAGGCATCACCCAGAATCTCTTCGTTATTGGCGTTTACTAGAGTTGTATCACCAGTTCTCACCCGAAACATAGCTTGTACCACCGAGCTGCTGGATTCTTTAGCCTCTTTTTGAGAAGTCGGCGTACTTGTGAGTAGTTGTAAAGCTTTAGAACCCATTAAATCCGCCTCCTTTTCTAGTCCTGCATCATCATTTACATTTACCTTACCCTTCATTTGCGCGGTGGGTCTTACTCTACCTTGTTTTTGTTGAACCACATGCCAAGCTTCATGGGGTAAGTGTTTTTCTTGCCCGGATGCAAGATGAATATCTGTTCCTTGTGCATATGCATGAGCTTGTAATTGCGCAGGTTTCGAAGAATTGTAGTGTACATTTACATCATCTAACGAATAGCCAGAAAGATTTTCCATGCCTGTCTTTATCTTGCTTGGTAGGGCTGTTTGATTAGTTTTGGCAGGAAATGAACTACCAGGGTTGTCATTGTTGCCTTCTTTTTGCGAATCAGGTGCTGCGGGATTTTCTCCAATAGCAAACTGATAGGGCACTTCCTTAGTTGGGGATTCTTCTTTCTCTTGCTTTTCGGGACTAGAAGTTTTGATCTTAAGTTGAAATACAGGGGGCAAAATACTGGCCTGGGACGCACAAAAATTTTCATTGTGTGATTCATTTGCATTTGCCTTACCATTAGTCTTACCTAGGGTAGGTTCATTGTGTATCTTATCCATTTTTTGGGGTCAAGACAAAACAACTAAGTAGCACTTATATAGTAGATGGATAATCGCTATTCGAGGGTGTTTACATGTTACTTGGTTTTGGCTATTTTTTGAGGTTATTTAATGAAATGAAGTTATTGAAAAATGCTAGATAAGTCAAATCAATTTCATTTTATATAACTCAAGGCCGCAATTTGATGCATTTCAGACCTACAAATAGGCCTAGAACCCCTGTGGGTCGCCTTCTAAAAGTGTCGCTTCAATTCCCTAGAGCTATTTTGACATTAAAAGTCAGGAGCTCATTAAAGCTTGGGATGGCAGCTAGATGTACATTGCGAAATCTATAGTCATAATTAACTCCAAATGCCAAGTAATCATTGAGCTTAAAGTTAATACTGGGAATCAACCATATACTGTAGTCACTTACTTCTTCAAAGGATTGAATGTAGAACAAATTGTATTTTAGATAGAGCTTGTTCTGCAGAAGATGGTGTACATTTTCAACATAAAATGTACTAATTCCAAATGTTCTACTTGAGCTAAGGAGCGGGCTATTGTCAAATGCTTCGCCATTGTATAAGGTCTGCTCGTAACCAACGCCAATGAAAAACCAAAAGGCCTGCTTCTTTTTTATAGGTCTGACGCTCGCTCCCAACAGATAGCGTTGTCCATTGATTATTCGATAGAGTAGATTTTTCTTGTACACATGGATGAAGGTTGGGGATACTTCCGGTAGATTAGGAAGTAAGGATCTCAGTTTAGAAACAACTGTCCAATCATCAGAAAGTGGCTTTCCATTAACATTAGTGTAGGTATAAGTTGATGTGTTATTAATCTCCCAATTGGATTTACTTAGATTGATACTTAATCCGCCATTGACATTGGTTTGTGCAAAAACGCCAGCTTTTCGTATTCCGCCAAGGGTGAATGTAGTATGGAATCGGAGCGTATCTGTGGACTCTTGTGCTGTGCTCAGTAATACGGAGAACAAAACTAAAAAAACGATATTTGTTAATCTAAAGGTCATACTATTTCGTTTTGAAGGTCAGCGTATAGTGTGAAGGAATGTCATCCTTAAAATCACCTATCTCATGGTCAAATGCTTGGTTCAAGGAGTTGGCAGCTATATCTTCCATTTTTGAACTTATTTTGAGCTCATAAATGCCTTTTGACCAAGCAAGCTTCGGTATGAAGTCAATAGACTGATCATCATTCATTTTGAATTGACCTTCTATAACTTTCTCTTCCTGTACAATGATGATCAAAGTCTGG
>CAZMYK010000446.1:0-4144 GCA_964570435.1 uncultured Saprospiraceae bacterium
TAACAATATGTACTTTATATTCATTTTATCAATTTTGTATTCATGGTCATAGGTGTTACTTCTTAAGAGTTCCTTTATTAAGAGTGTGTCTATCCTACTTAAAACTCCATTTGGTGCCCTCTTTTCCATCCTTGATCTGAATATCTAGTTCAGCTAGGCCGTCTCTAATCTTATCCGACACGCCCCAGTTTTTTTCTTCTCTAGCACCCTGCCTGAGATCTATCACTAGTTTCATGACCCCATCTAAGACATCACCAGATTCAGAATCTGAAACATCCTTGACACCCATCACATTAAAAACAAATTCTGGGAAGGCTTCTTGCATCCTTTTTATACTAGACTGTGAAACATCACCAGCGTTTAACTTACCTTCTTTTAAGCCGTTTACCTTGTTACACAACTCAAAGTACCTAGAAAGGGCTTTTGGAACATTAAAATCATCTAGGAGGTCAGCCTCCGCTTGGTCTAGTAAGCCATTAATGTCATTGTCAAGATCTGAGGCTCCCGCACCTTTTCCAATCAAATTCGGTAGGGACTTCAGACATTCCATCATCCTCTTATACCCCTTTTCTGCAGCTAGAATGCCATCATCAGTGAGGTTCAGCTCACTTCGGTAGTGACTCTGCAACATAAAGAACCTAATCACCATCGGATGGTAGCCCTTAGAAACATGAGGACTTTCACCAGTGAATAGTCCTTCAGGTGAGATAGTATTCCCGTCACTCTTAGACATCTTCTTACCATTCATTAGCAGCATATTGGTATGCAACCAATAGTTGGCTGGAGTACAACCACATGCACCTACATTCTGAGCCACTTCATTTTCATGGTGTGGAAATTTCAAGTCGTTGCCCCCTCCATGAATATCAAAAGTTTGGCCCAAATACTTGGTCGACATGGCTGAACATTCTAAGTGCCAACCAGGGAAGCCCTCACCCCAGGGTGAATTCCACCTCATCAAGTGCTCGGGTGATGCATTCATCCATATTGCAAAGTCTGCCGGATGTCTCTTATCACTTTGATTCTTTAGGTCTCGTGTTTCCACCATCAACTCGTCGATTACTCGCCCTGAAAGCTTTCCATATTCGCCCGTCTCCTTGGCAAATTTAGTAGTATCAAAGTAGACAGAACCATTGATCTCGTAAGCATAGCCATTCTTGATTATTTGCTCCACCATTTCGATCTGTTCGATGATGTGACCTGTAGCACGTGGTTCTATATTGGGCCGAAGTGCATTAAACATGTCCATGATATCGTGGAAGCCATTGGCATACTTTTGGACTACCTCCATCGGTTCTAATTGGTCGATCCTTGCTCCCTTCGAAATTCGATCTTCCCCATCATCTAGTAGGTGGCCTACATCAGTAATATTTCGCACATACCTGACCTTGTAGCCTAGATGCAAGAGCGTCCTGTAGATCACATCGAACCTAACAAAGGTTAGGCAATTTCCCAGGTGAACGTCGCTATACACGGTGGGACCGCAGACATACATACCTACCTTCCCTTCATTTATCGGTTTAAACTCTTCCTTCTTTCTACTTAGACTGTTATGTACGAACAACTTTTTTCCCATAGGGTGCAAAAATAATTTAATTAAATGAAAAGACCATGCTTACCCAGTAGTCATTGATTGCAGATATAAAAAGACCTGACATCTGGACAGAGTCAGGTCTAAGTCAAAAAGTTATGTGTTAGTACTATTTACTTTACTATCATGATTTTTGCTACATACACTTGCTTATCGACAATATGGGAAAGAATGTATGAACCGCTTTCACAGTCTTGGACATTTACTTGTAGGTTGCTACTAGGTCTAACAAATGTTTGCTTAAGAACTTGACCATCCATTGTCCTCAATGTCAATAGTCCTGCTTCCCTTACTTTTATTTTCAGGAAGTCGCTACTTGGGTTAGGGTAGACAAGCAATTCCTTTTTTTCTTCTGTTTCCTTGTAGCTCCTTCTATCTAGGCAAGGCAGGATTGGTCTGAATGAAACAGCTTTAAGACTATAATCAGAATTATTTCCTACCTCTGTCACTCCTTGACCATGTCCGTAAGCTGTAGCTCTCAATTCGATTCGCTGGACATTATCTATGTTGACTTCAAATCGATAGGTGCTATTTCCTAAGTCTTCACCGAGTGATGGGTCGATAATACCTTCATCCAATAAAAGGCCCAACTCATCAAAAGCCCTCCATGATCCAGTCTCATCCAAATTTGAGCTAGATTCACCTGTCTCAAGGTTGCTCACTGTAAAGGATATATTGTTAACAAAGCGCTGAAATTGCACAACCAAGAGTTCAGAACTTTGGAGCTCCGCGTTGTAATCTACTTGAAAATTATAGCGTCCTGAAGCGGGTCCAACTTTCCCATCTTTCGACCCAAGTGAAACTTGACTTCCTTCGTCATTATAGGCATCTACTGAAACACATTCTAACCATTCACCTGTGCCGACATCCAGGTCGTTAGCGTCAAGAAAAACTAAATCCTCTTCTGGATCACAAGAGCCTTCTTCTTCAGGTATCAAAATCCATTGCTGATTGACCCCATTATTGTTATCAAGCACAACAGCATTTCCGCTGCTATTTGTTAAATACCTTTCGTTATAGACTCCCTTTATCTTTATACTTTCTTCTCCGCCATTACTGAATTTCCATTTTTGCCAATCGAAGTTGTTATCAGAAAAGATGCTTACATTGTCACCATTCGCTACATTTCTAGACCATGCTTCCATCGCCTTGCCTGAAGCAACATTAACAATCTTGTGCGTCCCATCTCCCCTGTAGGTGATTTCCCAAAGTTCAGACTCGTCACACTCTTCGCTTTCCACCAAGACGTTAGATCTGTTGTCGAAGTTATTTACTTGTAATCTTTCATTGCTCGCTCCACTAAGCAAAAGATAGCGACCATTGACTACAATATTGTCATTAACAACTGGTGTAACAATCAAAATTATATTTGCAAAATCTTTGGAACCATTTTCATCTTCGATTCTGTATGTGACTATGTCCACTCCCACAAAGTCCGGATTAGGAGTGTAGGTAAAACTGGTCGCCCCCTTAATTAAAGTCCCATCTAAGGCGCCGATCGTATAGATTGTGTCAAAAAATATTTCGTCACCATCCACATCTGAATCATTGATCAAAAGGTCTTGGTATTCAACTGTAATAGAGGTGTTTTCTTCTAATTCGAAACTGTCCTTCAAAGCACTTGGGGGATTATTATCCAAAACCACAATACCTACCTCTCTTGTGGCAAATAGGCCATTGCCATCCGTTATAGTGTATGCGAATAAACCTCCTAGTCCTACATAGTCAGGATCAGGCCTAAATCTAATAATGTCACCGAAGACTTCTAGCGTGCCATTTTCAGGAGCGATTGCTTCATAAAAAATGATCTCATCCCCATCCACATCGCCATCATTTTCTAGTAATTCGGAAGCAGGGATAATGATCAATGTGTTCTTGTTGGTATAGTAGGGGCCATCAGGTCTAGTGAAAGGACGATCGTTTATGGCTTGGATATTGACTACTATGCTTCCTGTTACAGAGGGGTTCTCTCCGTCTTCGAGGAGGTAGGATAGTGTGACTTGTCCATTCAGGTTTTCACTTGGTGTAAAAGAATAAGAATCGCCACTACGGATCAACTGCCCTTGCTCTTCAAGGACTAAGGACACACTCGAAATAGACAATTCATCTCCGTCAGGATCAAGGTCATTCTCTAACAAATCTGAGATCGAAAACACAAGCTCACTGTCTTCATTCATATCGAATTCATCCCCACCAGCTGCCGGACTACCATTTCCTTGGCACGTTCTTTCACTTATTGGAGTAAAGTACCAAGTTTGATTGATTCCATCGTTATCATCCCTCACAATCGCATTCCCGTTGCTATTACTTAGGAATCTAGGATTGTACTTGCCCTTAATCTTAAGTGTGCTTGCACCCCCATTAGAGATTGACCACTGTTGCCAGTCCTTCCCATTTGAAGTATAAATTGTTGCATTGTCTCCATCAGCCGGAGAAGGTTCCCAAGCTTCGAGTGCCTTGTCAGCGGCTAGGTTTATGAAGGTATAGAAGTTGTCTGTACCCTTCATCACTTGCCAAACCTCTGAGTCTGAACATGAGATTTCGCCAACTATT
>CAZMYK010000447.1:0-4143 GCA_964570435.1 uncultured Saprospiraceae bacterium
TCAAAGTAAATGGCGTCAGAAGTATGAGGCTGCATTAGGTTCGTGTGATAAAGAACCTCACTAGATTCAGGAATGAAACCCTTTTCTAAGCCATCTAGCCCCAAGTTTACTGCCGCCTGACCAATAGCATCTGCTTGTCCTGGATTAACAATGAGCAAATTATGTAGCATGTCGTCATTGTTGTTGAAAACAAGTTTCACCCTGCTACCCGCCTTTACTGTGAATTCTTTGATGTCAAATTTTAGTCCCGGTTCAGTGCCCATGGTGATGGTTTGATCAGGTCCGTCAGTCCATGAAGTAGGCATTGTAGTGGGCCGCTTTTCCGAAATAATATCACTCGTCTCAAGACTTGGATTCTCATGAGCTGAATGATCCATGCCAGCGACCTCACCTTCAGGAATTTCATTTATGGTATAGTAACCTTTGTTATGTAAGGGTACTTCCTGATCTGTACTTTTTACACCTTGGGTATTAATTTCATAAATGTATCCATTCCTTAAGCCTGAGAAAAACAGTCGTACGCTTTTCTTATCCTCGCCTATCTCAACCTTTACGATCTTTTTCTTTTCCTTATTAATAATTGGGCTACCGTAGACTTGGTGGTACTTGTAGTTGAAGTCTGTAATTCCATAAGATGAAGGATCTGATGCCGTCTCGATGTCTACTTCTTTCGTAAATTCTATCTCAAAGCCATCTGGCTTAATCTTGACCGTCTTCATTTCGAAAGGTACTTTGTTGTTCCAAACCAGACGCTCAAGACCAAATTCTTTTGGCCCTGTAGAAGACCAGCCACGGCTAGTCATACCAACATATAGTTCATTTTCAGGACTAAATACCATCCTTAGGATTCCAGATTCGAAGCCCTCCTTGAAAGGGAAGCAGACACCTTGGTAGATACCATTAACCTTCTCTTGATATACCCTCATGATCTTACTATGCCCTTGATCTCCTACTAAGAGCTGCCCCTTGAATGGCCCAAAACCTTCCGGAATAACAACTAAGTCAGATGTAGAAATTCCCATTAGTGTGTGTGGGAACCACACTGATGGAGGCTTGATCCCTTCCATTTTCTTTGAATAGTCATATAAGGTGGTTTCTTCAGATATTACAATATCATCGACTGTGAGACTAACAGGTGAGCCTTCCTCATTCGACCATTTCAGACCAGCAGGATTGCCTACGAAATCACCCTTTTCAACGTGCGTCATCCTGCCAGATCCAACCCAATCGCCTTGATTCTCTGTATAACACAAGTCACCTGCTGCATTGAATCCTATGCCAGCAGGAGATCGCATTCCCGCTGCTATTGGAGTCAGTTCACCCTCGGGTGAAATTTTTACTACCCATCCTCTCCATTTCGATAAGCTCTCACCCTTAGCAACCCATCCAAGATTAAGACTCACAATCATATCTCCGTTTGGTAAGAATTTAGGTCCGTAGGAATATTCATGGTAGTTACCGTCAAGTGGCCAACTGTAGATGTTTCTATATGAATCAGCTTCGCCATTATTGTCTGAATCGGTAAGCTTAGTCAATTCTCCTCTTTGTGCAAGGTAGTAAGACCCTTCTTTCCAATTGAGACCCAGCGGCTCATGAAGACCATGCGCGAATCTAGAATACTTGGGTGAAATACCAGAGACATCGCTAAGTTCCCATAACTCACCACGCCGCGTAACTACTCCCAGTGTTCCATTGGGCTTGAATACCATTCCACCGACTTCTAATTTCACCTCCTCAGGAATATTTACGTCCTGAATCGAGTAGTATATACTTTCAGAAGCACCAATACTTAGCTGCGCTCCAAGTCCATGTGCTAGAGTCAAGAAATAAAGGATATATAAGAAATTTTTCATTTGATTTTTACTTGATTACCAATATAATTCATAAGTCACCTCGCCTTCTTCATTTGGAAAGGCTACTAATCCACCTTCTTCAACCTCTGCCTGCTCTGTTCGTAAAAAGTACTGTCCATCGACTGTGTACCATCCATTTGGTCTCAAAGTGATATCCTTCCCTCGAGCAAGGTTGATTTTCTTTGCTTTCAGATCCTCATCGACCCTAATAGTCCTTTTCAGTGTTCTACCATCTTCCGAGGCTTCCAACTTATCTGTCCAGGAAGTAGCACCATACTTGTACGAGAAGACGGGCCTTCCACTAGCATCTAAATCATATCCAAGGTAGGTCATCTTTTCTTTTTCGATACCCTCGATAGGAACCCCATCCTCAGCCACTATTGCTGCATTAAGAGGTACCATTGTTTGTTGTCCTCTGCCCTTCCATAACCTCGTAACATCCGCAAAATCGCCCCTCCAGAAATTTAGCAAGCAGGCACCTTTTAAGTCGTATGCATAATGCACATCATTCGGAGAGCCCACGGCGATAGCATGAGTACGTTTAGCATTTTTGTAGTTAACGAAGCATCTTAGTAGCTGTGTTTTTTCTAGGTCAACTAGTTTTATCGGTCCACTGCCTTTTTGAGCTACCTTATCTGTAGTTTTCTTTTCATATGATTTTCCCAACTGTCGTCTTGACATGGATGGACCTTCATAGAAAATTTCTAGTCTTGCATTCCACACTTGATCGTGAAAGCGAACTTCAATGGCATGGTCTCCTTGACTTAAGTCGATAAACTGAGATTGCCATCCATACCCTGGTCCACCATCGTTATGCACTACCATCTCGCCATCTATCAGCAAGTCACCACCTTCATCTATACCAGTCTCGAACAAGTAGGGACCTGCGACAGGTACCTTTAAGCTTCCTTTGAAGATAAGACCATAGTCATCCTCTTTCGCATTTGCAACATTCACATCCAAGAAATCCACACTTCCCGATTTAACGATTTTCACGGTATCAAAGTCAGGGAAGGAGCTCTTATCTGGGAGTTCAAAGTACTGGTAAGTCAGGTCACTAAGGCTTAGTGAATCCTGAGTATAGGCCTTGTATTTTATATTGCGAAAGGCAACTTTCCCGTGGTCACCTTGAATAAAGAAGGGTGCAAATGCCGCTTCCGCTCCTTCCTTACCACCCCTTGTGGGTCCGCTAACTTGGACCTTATTTTGTATTTTGACACCGTTGTGAAAAACGTGTTGGAATTCAGCATTCCTAATCTTATTCCCTTCAGCATCAAACCTTGGCGCTCTGAAAAATACCTGCATCTTTTGCCAAAGACCAGGCGACTTATTTACATTTACGCTCGCCGGGCTTCCTTCGAAGCCTTTACTTCCCTCTGGCTTAGTGTCATCCCACCTTTCATAAATAGAGCCGGAATCGGTGATGCGTGGTTTTCCTTCACCATAACTATCGAATAACTGCAATTCGTATCGTTCTTGAAAGTAGATCCCTGAATTAGATCCCTTAGGAAGGAAGTATTCAAATTCTAATTCCATGTCCCCATGTTCAAAAGCAGAAGCAAGAGACGACTTATCCGAACTAGTCATATCATTAGCAAGGATCCCACTTCCCTCGCTTAGATCGAAAGAGCTTTCAGAGGTAAAATCTGAATAGACGTCACCTGCGATTTTCCAATTTTTGCCATCAGTTTTGAAAGAGGACAAGTCGCTTAGTGCTATAGACTGCATTGGGACCCTCTTCACCACAGGTGGCTTTTTGTCCTCTAAATCATCAGATGAGGTATCCTTCACACATGCTCCTAAGATGAGGATGGCCAAGGCGAGTATTGAGATTTTCTTTGTCAGCATTTCTATTGTATATATTGAGCAATATCGCACTATTTTGGAAAAATGTACTTTTTGCGATCAAAAAATAAGGGAAGATGTTTTTTTGTGCTAGGATTGTATTGAAAATGGTGTACTTCCCATTTGAAAATTTGCTCAATGAAGAATGATATTATCGGGTTTTTTGCTAGTACTTATCGATTTCAATAGAGTTTTCGCGCGATTAATTCATTACTTTTGATGTTTTAGTACACTCTGCGTGCTAATGAAAATTATGATGAGCTTAGTAAAAGCCACGCTAGCATGGGTGACAATCTTGTTACTCGTGAACTCATGTGTGACAGTTCTGGAACCAGAATATGACTTTGTAGATGATCTGGTCTTTATAGATGCTTACCTCACGGACAAGGCAGATCTCTCTTTTGTCATTGTAAAAGAGACCTCTGACATTAGTGATGCAACCGTG
>CAZMYK010000448.1:0-4134 GCA_964570435.1 uncultured Saprospiraceae bacterium
ATAGAGACCGGAGATCTAGGTCAGATCGTTGAGAACTCTAGCTTGGGCTACCCTTCCTATACGGGAAATGATGCGCAAATGGTCTATACGAATGAAAGCACTTTCAATACAGATATTTTTGTGATCAATCTACAAGATTCTAAGATCCAACCAGTGGATGGAACGGGCGGAGAAATTGTTGCTGATTCCAAATGGGGAACCGTATTCAGAAATGGAACAAGGGTTCTTTCAGGTGTAGAAGATGATCTTAGCATCAATGACATTAAAGTCTTTCCCAATCCATCAAGCAACTTCATCAATTTCAAAGTCAATCTGACTAAGAGCGGTCCATACAGCCTAAGTGTTATTGACGTAGCTGGTAGAATTGTTAGTACATCTGCTAGACTAGCTGGAAGTGGTGAAATCCAAGAGCGTGTCAATATTTCACACTTGGCTAAGGGGCAATATACGCTGATTTTGAAGGCAGGAAGTGAGCAGCACTTCGGCATTTTCCATAAGCAGTAAGCTACTACGGAGGTTGAAAATTCTCGTCATTCGTTTTAGTAGTATAGGGGACATTATTCTGTGTACACCCATCATCAGAACTTGTAAGATACAGTTGGGTGCGGAAGTACACTTCCTTACAAAGGGTAAGTTCAAGGGGCTATTAGAACACAATCCTCATCTTGCTAAAATTCACCATTTCGATGATACCCTATCAGAAATTAAGTCTGATCTTATCGCTGAGAATTACGATTATGTAGTGGATCTACATAAGAACTTAAGATCGGGACAGGTTAAGAGATGGCTGAAGCAAAAATCCGGAACCTTTCACAAACTAAATCTAAATAAGTGGTTGTACGTCAATACGAAGTGGAATACCCTACCAAAGCTGCACATCGTCGATAGGTATTTCAGGGCCATGGCAGAAGTCGCAAACGATGGATTGGGTCTAGAATATTTCATCTCCGTCGAGGATCGAGTCGACCTAGGAATTGGTCCATACGTGGGGATCGTTCTAGGGGCCACCTACTATACCAAGAGAATACCAGAGGTCAAGGTTCGTGAGATGATCCAGGCAATCGATGGCCAAGTGGTTCTGATCGGAGGTCCTGAAGAAAGACAGCTTGGGGATCAAATAGCTAGGGATTATGAAAATGTATACAATACTGCTGGCGACTACAAGATTGCTCAATCTGCATCAATAATTGAGAATTCTGTCTATCTAATTACTAGCGATACAGGGATGATGCATATCGCGGCTGCCTTAAATAAGTCTATAGGGACCGTTTGGGGAAATACCGTTCCAGCTTTTGGGATGGGACCATACCTAGCTGATCACCAAGACTTCGAAGTCGAAAATCTATCTTGCAGGCCTTGTTCCAAACTGGGTAGTAAGACTTGTCCTAGGGGCCATTTCAAGTGTATGATGGACCAGGATATAAATGCCATTACTCAAATTGCAAATATGAAATTACAAGAAGGATCTTCATGATGAGGGCGTTAGTTTTAAACCAGTTTTGTTCGTCGAAAAATCCTACACTTTTATATTTATTCTCTGTTTATCGAAACTTATTATCAGGGTTTCGTATTTTACAAGTACAAGATTTTTATACTAAATAATAAACCAAACAAGAATGTCAACTAGAAAGACAATTAATATAGATCCACAGAAAAAGGGTGGATTGCTCAAGCTTCTAATTCCAGGTTTCTTCATCTTAATGGTATTACTCATCTTATCTAATACTACCTTCGTAACCATCGATCCAGGAGAAAAGGGAATCGTTTTCAAAAGGTTTGCTGGAGGACTTGATACCTCGCAGCCTCCTCTTTCGCAAGGTTTTAAAGTAATTATGCCGTGGAACAAGGTCTACATCTATGATGTTAGAATTCAGGAGCACTTCGAAGAAATGACTGTCCTCTCTAAGAATGGACTAAATATTGAGGTAGATCTATCTGCAAGATATAGACCAATAGACAGCCAAATCGCGAACCTCCATGATGAAATCGGTAAGGACTACCTGAATACGATAATCATTCCTGAACTTCGTTCCGCAACTAGAGAAATCATAGGAAAGTACCTTCCAGACGAATTGTATTCTACAAAGAGGGAAACCATCCAGCAGGAAATATTCGATAGAACTCGAGAAAAAGTTGAAATAAAACACTTGATTATAGACGATATACTTATTCGAGGCGTTAAGTTACCGCAGACACTGCAGGAGGCGATCGAAAGAAAGTTAAAAGAAGAGCAGTCTTCTCTTGAGTATGAATTCAGACTAGAAAAAGAAAGGAAGGAGGCAGAAAGAAGACTAATAGAGGCACAAGCCAAGGCAGATGCCAATGAAATTCTGACTAAAAGTCTAAATGATAAGATATTAAGAGATAAGGGTATTGAAGCGACCCTCCAACTTGCACAATCACCTAATAGCAAGGTGGTCATAGTTGGTGGAGCTGGAGGCGATGGACTGCCTCTAATCCTGAATAATTAAGAACGATTAGGGCAATTGCCCACAAGAATAAAGTTAGCCGAATAAGGTGCCTCCCACAAAAAGCAGAAGGGGGGCATCTTTTTTTAGGCCTACCTTGAAAAAATCGAACCTTCCAGAGCAGTAAGGAAGGAGCTGCAAAACAGCTTGCTCTTCCACAAATAGTACTCCTAATTCTGGCTATAGACCAGAAGGACCAACACCTATAGCTACTGCGCTATCAATTTATTAAGAGCTATTTAAACAATAGATGAAGCTCCGTTTTCAACTTGGGATCAGGAAAAAAGGGGTAGTTAAAAGTATTCTAAGAAAATTTGCGAATTTCAAATGATCCAAATTCTCCTCCAGTTGCTCCCTGAAAGGGCTTAAAGACCTTTGAGGGGAAATTTCACCAAATCTCTTTTATTAGAAAATCATCTTTTGACATCCGTGTCCTTTTTAGGTAGAATGTGAGAAGCGTAAGCACTTAGGTCCTCTTTTCTATATGTGCCTAATTTCTTTTTTCAATAAGTGCTTTACGAAGGGTTCTCACAAGTAGTGATTGCCCACTATTATACGTTACAAATAGTTAAGCCGAAATATCCTCTACGGATATTCCGGCTTAATGTAATTAGTAATAAGCTTAGTTAATGCTTACATATAAAATAGTAATCTTAGTCAATTGTACTAATACCTAGAAAATCTAGGTGCTTGTAGTTACCTCCTCCCAGGTCAATCAATTCGTCAAAAACTACTGTTCCACCATCAAACTGTCCAGTCCTGTCGCCAGCACCTCGGTAGGTGGAATAAAAAGAACCGTCAGGCTTCACAACATACTCATAAACGCAGTTGACCTTAGGTGCCGCAAAATCAAAAAGAACCTTAATCATGTACGGATTTTCCTCCGTCACATATCCAATGGACTTGTGATTAGTCGTTGTCAATACGCCATCTCGAAAAGTTCTCTCTTCTATATCGAACTCATACCTTCCGGTATATTCCCCGATATCAAATGCTTCCGGCTTCTCTACTAAGTCTTTCTGGCATGAACTCATTCCTGCAGTAATTAGGATTACAAGAATAAGTAAGTTAAAAACGTGTTTCATAAATACCTAGTTTTAGATTGTTTTAGGATTCATTCTCTAAAAAAGGATAAGTTTGTTCCAATATAGACTATATATATGTAAGATATGTTGTCACCCCTATCCATTAAATTCATTTTTATGTCGGCTACTTGGCATTTCTCATATTATAATATAAATTGATTCGTAGACATGGGGGTAGCAAATAAGCACGTATATTCGCGACTTCAAGAATAACTAAGTGATAACGTACGAAAGAAAAGTCCTATCTAATGGCCTCAGAGTCATTGTTCATGAAGATAAAAGCACTCCTCTAATAGCAATCAATCTATTGTATCAGGTGGGTTCCAAAAATGAGGATCCAGAAAAAACTGGTTTCGCGCACCTTTTTGAACACCTTATGTTTTCGGGGTCCGAAAATGTTCCCGACTTTGACGGTCCAATCCAGAAAGCTGGGGGAGAATCAAATGCATTTACAAACAATGACATCACCAATTTTTACGAAATCCTCCCAGCTGAAAATATAGAAACGGCATTGTGGCTGGAAAGTGACCGTATGAAGTCTCTTCTTTGTGGAAAGCGAGAATTTGAAATCCAGCAAAAAG
>CAZMYK010000449.1:0-4127 GCA_964570435.1 uncultured Saprospiraceae bacterium
GGAGTTTCACATTCCCATCAAGTCCTACTAGTATTACTTCAAACGGATCTTTTCCAATCAAGACCTCCTTTTCTAGCTTCTGAGATACTTCTCCTGATTGAATACTGTCAGCATTTCCGTAATCTAGGAGCTTGTACCTGGTCCCTTCTACTTGATATAGGACCAGCTTTCTCTCTTCAAATTCGTTGGCTAGAGATTTGAATTCTTTGACTTGATCTTGATACTTTTTTGCTCCCTCCTGATGAGTTTTTACAATTAGAATTCTATTTTTCCAAAGGTGTCTTTCTAAGTTCTGTCCGCTCATGCTTAAGGATGTTAGCAATGCTATGATTACAAAAGTGAGTTTTATCATACTACCTGCGCTTTGTTGAAGTCATAACGGGTCTATGATTGGATTGTTCTAGCGAAGTAAGGGGGTATAGATTTAAAGTCCTACATGACCATCAGTCAATTTAATAGCAACAATTTTCATTATTTTTCCAATTTCTTTAGCTGTGCCTGGGCTTCTTCATTAGCATCCATGGCGACGGCTTTTTTGTAGTATTTAGTAGCTTCCGATTTGTTTTTTCGAGACAAATAGTAGTTGCCTAGGGCTACAAAACTTCTTGATTCACTGGGATAGAAATCTGCATTCATTTCTAAATAGGCCAAGGCTTTCTTAGGCTGATTATGCCCTTCTAGCATGAAGAATCCAATGTCATTCAATAGTTGCCATTCGGGTTTTACTTCACGTTTCATACGTACGCTCACTTTTTCAAAGTGTGCGTAAAATGGCTCCGTCAATTGCTTGGCAGAATATTTTTTGGGCGTATTAAAGCGCCACATTTCTGGGAATGGGAACCATGAGAAATTCGATTGTATTCCATTGTATAGGGCAGGTACAACAATGCTTCCGTGGTCTTCATTATCAAAATACTCCCAAGTAAAATTTAGTTCGTTTCTATTCTTAACGAGGATGTCATGAAAATTTAGGTTGGCCCTAATTCCTTGCGTCGGAATGCTCTTATCCCTCCTTACTTTGATCGTGTCCATTGCTTTTCCAATATTGTTCGCAACAGCTATGTATAAAGATTTCTCCTGCCTGTTTCCCTTATCAATTTGAGCTTGTGCAGCCTTTACTATATGTTCCTTGTCCCACCAAAGACTTGGGTCTATTGCCAAGTAATTATCAAAGGTGTTTTGATGAAACAAGAAAGAATAAAGTACGAAAAGACCGCCGGTAGAGTGACCAATTATGGTAGTGTAGTTTTCCGTTGGGTATTTATTATCTACAAAGGGTTTTAGTTCTTGATTGATAAATTTTATAAAATTACTGGCACCTCCTGAAGTTTCTGATTGGTGACCACGCTGAAAGGGAACCTTGGTGTGAGTAAAGTCTCGTGTTCTATCAGTATTTGTGATCCCAACGATAATAGAATTAGGAATCATAAAGGGGTTTAGTTGCTTTAACATTCCGGTAAAAACATAGAACTGTTGCGATGCGTCTAGTAGGTAGATAACTGGATATTGCTTGCTAGTATCAAAGTCTTCGGGGGTGTGTATCCAGATTTCTCGTTGCTCACCTAGGATATTAGAATATAGGCTATCACCTTTGCCAATTACTATTTGCTTTTCCTGATTGAGGTTGAATTGGGTGAAGGCATTAAAGGACAGAAGTGTGATGATTACAGTAATTACTAATTTATAGTACCTCATTGTTTCGTCAGTCTAGAATTTACTTTGTGATTGTTCATTTCGAGGGCTTGCAACATTCAAAATACTGTATGCTATTTTCGATTCTCTTACTTACCATATGTAAGATTCATTGTTTGTACTTTTTGGTGTTTGTGTTGATGTTGGTAGTGACTTGGCTTGGCTAAGTCCTTGATAAGCAATACAAATTGTATAGTCTTAGCTGCTCAAAGTGAATAGGAGCGATGCTTTGCTAAAGGGCAGTGTTCCCACTTACTTGGGTGCTGGAAACTCTTGTTGGTAATGAACATCATGCACATTCTTGCTTCTTCGAATTTACTTTTTCACTCCCTTCCCTTTAAAAAACGTATAACAAAATGTTCCACCTCCCATGGCGGTTTGATACAAGTCCTTTATGCCTTTTTCGAATGATTCTTCATCTATTAACCCATTTGCAATAGCTTCCTCTTTAACGCCTTGAATCATCGCAGTAAATGTGTTTTTTGTAAAACCTTCAACCCATTGAGGATTTGAATCATCAACATAAACCTGCCTAGGTGAAACTTCTATACCTACGAAACCAGAGCTTTCTAAAATCGGAAATAATTTTCTTCCAATGTTGGCATCTCCTCCGTTTTTCTTTTGTAAATCCACTTGGCATTGAATCGCTCTGCTTGCGTATTCACTTTCAGGGTGAAAGTAGGTCGAGCCATGGTCCCCTTCTATCAAGGTAATTGTTCCATTTTGTTTGAGTTTGGTTTTCAATGTACTCAGAGCGTGTTTCGGGTTTGGTAAATGTTCCAAAACGAAACACAAGAAGATGTGGTCAAAATATTCGTCTTCAAATGGTAAATCAAATATATCCGCCACCTTGAACTCCACATTCTCAATGCCTTTTGATTTGATTAGTGTGTGTGCTTCGTTTATTGAATTCGCTGAAATGTCGATGGAAACAAATTTACATAGAGGATTTTGTGCGGCCACCGTTTTTGTTTGTGCACCAACTCCACATCCTGCTTCAAGTATTAAGGAACCTTCTTTCCATATCGAATCGCTATGAATTAAGGTAGCTAGAGAGTCGGCTTGGTCGTTTAACCTATTTGCTTCGATCTCAGAATATCCATGTACGTACTTGTTCATTTTACTTTTTTATCATGACGCAGCCTGCACTAACAAGTGCTGACTTCCATTGAAAAGCTTTTTTTACTTCGACCAATCTAAATCCAGTCAAATACTGAAGTCTATATGAAACTATGCAGTTGATACAGTAAAATAGTGCTCCACTACAATGATAACAAGAACTATCAGCAATTGCCACCCTTTGAGCATTGCCGAAGTAGGTCAAGGTGACGCAACACTCAAGAAGTACAGGTTCGAAATTACAAATTTCGAAGATCGTTTGATGCTTTTATTTTGCCATGATGCAATCTGTAGCTTATGAGCCTAGCAATGTGAATTGAGTATGAAGGCGACGTGTTTACTATTGATTCAATATAGTTCATCCGAACCCTGACTAATACTTCGCTTAGGACAGTATAGATCTTGATCGGCTATTCGCTCATTCTGACTTGCACTTTTCCTGCGAAGTGATCTGAAAAATCAAGACTTTTTTCGTTTCGTTGATAATAATCAATTACTTCAAATTCTTCAGAAACATAGATTCTATCTATGTCAGCATATTCCGGAGGAGAACAATTTGTTAAATCCAGGATGCTATCGATTGAGTTTGAATAGTTGAAATCACCACCAAGGATGATGGGATAAGATGATTCTTGGTAAAAATCCCTGGTCTTGTAAACTTGACTAAAGAAAGATTCTGTTGAAGGAGCACCTGAAAAATAGTGAAGTGAATAAGCCTTAATGAACTTGTTCACTCCAATCTTCAAAGTGGCACTTAGGACACTTCGCCTTGACCAGATATCATTTAGATTAAAAACCTCTCTATTCTCAACTTGTTTAATTTCAAATTTTGACAGAATTGCCGTGCCCCACTGCGCCCTCGTAGGATAACTTCCATTTGAATTAAAGCCGTGCGCACCAAATGCATAATTAAAATTCAGCTTGACTCCGATAGTGTCCAATACTTTTTTAATGATGGTATTTTCCCTATCAAGTGGAACTTCCTGAAGAAGTACAATGTCTGGATTAAGAGAAAGTAGTAATTGTGCAATGGAATCCACTAGTTCAGGTTTTCCACCTATGCTGTTTGACCACGGGTCCCCATCAGCTGGAGCAAACGTAAGTCTAATATTCCAAGTGACGATATTGAAGTCATTGCTCACAGCTTGTTCATAGGATCTTATGTTTTTATAGTATTCAAATCTAGTTTCGTAGTCATCATAGTCAAAATTTTTCTGACAACTTTCTAGCAGAACAAGCAATAGAGCCATCCCTACTATGTATAGTGAAAATCTAAGTAATTGGATTTTCAAAACTCGTCTCTTCATACTTATTCA
>CAZMYK010000450.1:0-4122 GCA_964570435.1 uncultured Saprospiraceae bacterium
CAGATGGCTATGAAGAAGAGCGCTGGCACTGGTCATACATGCCCTTGTCTTCCCACTTTATGGCCCTCGCAGAAGAATTACACTCAGATGCTGAAATCAAGGGTTTCGCTGGTTCGGAGGTTGCAGACGAACTAGATGTGGTGAAAAAGTATGTTTTTGGAGTTAGTCAAGACTGTCAGTAAACCTATCTCATAGCAAACTGTTATCTTTGTCTTCTCAATATTTTTTTAAAAATTGACACAAAAAGAAAATTATAAATGAGCTACGTAGAATCAGTAATGATAGACCTTGGTACAGAGGCACCAGATTTCACGCTTGTAGATACTGTCTCAGGAAATAAGATGTCTTACTCCGATGTGGAAGGTAAGAATGGAACAGTTGTAATGTTTATATGCAATCACTGCCCATATGTTATCCATGTCAATGAAGAGTTGATCCGACTGGCTAGCGACTATAATTCTAAGGACATCGGTTTCGTAGCGATTTCTTCGAACGACGTGGTCAACTATCCTCAAGATGGTCCAGAACTGATGAAAAAGCATGCTGAAAAAGTGGGTTATAATTTCCCCTATCTGTATGATGAAAGTCAATCTGTGGCGAAGGCCTATGACGCTGCTTGCACTCCAGACCTCTATGTCTTCGATGCCAAGCAAGAGCTTTACTACAGAGGAAGAATTGATGACGCCAAGCCTAGTACAGGTCGAGAGGTTACTGGAAAAGATATCAGATCGGCTATAGATCTAATGTTGGATGGTGCTCCTGCACCGGAGAAACAATATCCATCAGGAGGCTGTAATATTAAGTGGAAGTAAATGAGCTATACAGTTCAGCTTCAGCAATTTGAAGGCCCCTTTGACCTCCTCCTTTTTTTTATTGAAAGGGATGAACTGGACATCAACGATATTCCAATTTCAAAGTTAACTACTGACTTCCTTGCCTACATTCAAGATCTCGAAGAACTAGACCTTGAAGTAGCGAGTGAATTTATCTTGGTTGCGGCCAGCTTGATGCGAATTAAGGCTAAGATGCTAATCCCTCGGAAGGCCTTAGACGAGATGGGAAATGAAATTGACCCTAGAACAGAGCTTGTGCAAAAGCTTTTGGAATACAAGAAGTTTAAAGAACTAATCCCTGAGTTCAAAAGACTTGAAAAACTAAGGTCACAAAAGGTCTATAGGGGGAATATTAGCAAGGAGCTACGGTCCCTAGCAGAGAAAGCTCTGGTAGACGAAGAACTAGAGAATTTGACCTTATACAATCTTATGAAGGCCTTCCATAAGGTCCTAGATCGCTTCGAAGATAAGAAGCAAAGAGCAGTGCATAAGATTGTAGACTACCACTACAATGTAGATGACCAACAGGACTATATCACTTCAAGGTTCAAGGGTAAGAAGAAGTTAAGATTTAATGAAGTCTTCGAAAATCTTGAAAACAGGGTCCATGCCATTGTCACCTTTCTGGCCCTCCTGGAAATGCTAAACTTACAGATGCTTGAAATGACGATCGGTGAGGGGGTTAATAACTTCTGGTTGAAGGAAACCAATGGTCCAAAGTAGAAGCCAGAACTTACCATGGGCTCCTATTTGGAAGCCCACATCTCAGTTTAATCAAAATAAATTATAAGCAATATTGAAACTTACAAAAGAAATTCCTATATTTGCGGCTCCAAAATAGGAAAATTAAAGAAACAAAAACTTCAATATTTTTATAACATGTTGATAATAAACGTAAAAGAAGAGGAATCGATAGACAGAGCTCTTAAGAGATATAAAAGAAAATTAAGAGATACTAAGATCATCAAAGAGCTTAGAAATCGTAAGAATTACGAGAAGCCGTCTGTTCGAAGAAGAAATGAAGTGCTTGGAGCTAAGTACAGACTTGACAAATTCGGGGTGTAAAAATCTCTTCGTCTAAAAATATAAAGAAAGCCTTGCAGAAATGTAAGGCTTTTTTACTTTTACACCGTGAAGAACGGCATAACCACCATACTAGCCTTGCTCATGATTTTCCTTGCCTTCAAGGACCTGCTGACCTATTCTAATTTCATTATTAATCGTGACTATATCACAGCTGAATTTTGTGTTAACAAGGAAAAGCCTGCTGTAATGTGCTATGGCAAATGCTACCTAGAATCTTCAATACTTGCTAACAAAGATGCAGGACAAAACCTTCCAAATCATGTCAAGGAAGCCAAAAAGCAAAGCTATTTCATTTTCAATCTTGATCCTGATACGGGGCTAGCTAGCACAAAAATTGGAAAGAATCCAAACATGCCCATGGGCACACCGTTCCTTTACTCATCATCCTATCTTTCAGAACTTTTACGACCTCCACAACTGAGCTAAGCCTTCTTACTTAGAACATTTTATTTAACATTAAATGACATAATATGGAGAAATTATCTCTTATTATGTTCTTGTGCTTGGTTACCTCCTTTTCACCTGTGAACGCATGCGATTCATGTGCTTGCAGTACTTCTAGTATGGGGATGGGCCTAATGACGAATTTTAAGAGTAAGTTTATACGCTTTGCTTACTTCGACACTCGTTTTGAGACCAAGCCTGAACATAATCAAAAATCTATGGACGTCTTCTTGCGTTCGGAACTTGCTTTCAGATTTGTGCTTCTACAAAATCCAAGATGGAGGCTTTCAGGCCAACTTCCATTTGTTTCGAATTCGCGGAAAGATGATCATGAAGTCGTGAGAATTAGCGGTCTTGGAGATATTCAATTAGGTACTACATATGTTCTAATTGATGATAAAAAGATGGGCGAGAAGACTCATCTATATTTTGAAGTTGGGCTGGGGCTCAGTTTTGCAAATGCCTCGTATAGCGATGACTTGCATGATCTAAACCTCCCGCAGAACTTCAACCTAGGACGGGGGGCCATCGGTCTAACATTACAAAGCAATGCGATCCTGAATTTGCAGGACTTTGGCCTTGCTATAAGTGCTAATTATCTGGCGCCTAGCAGGGCTAAAAATCGCTACCAATTTGGTGCTCAATTTTCATGTGGTTTAAGCATATTCAAAGAGTGGAGCCTTGGCGAAAGGTTCCTCCTAATTCCTAATATGTCCTTGAACTATGAACACATTGCGCAAGATGTGTATATCCATGGATCACGCAAAGAGGTTAGCGGAACAGGAGGAAGGGCAAGCTTTCTTAGTCCATCAATAAGTCTTAAAATGGACCGCGTATTACTTGCTGTGACCTACTCATCGCCGCTTCGGGCATACTACTCGGAAGGTGAGGTCGACGCCCTAGGCAGGTTAGCTTGCCAGGTGTCTTATATTTTTTAACAACAACAAAATATTTCAAAGATGAAATTTAGATATCTATTTATACTACTACCCATTATTACACTAAACTTTATGGCTTGCGAAAAGCAGGTGCCCGATGTCACAGAAGAGGTGGACTTCAAATACCACGCCCACATTCATGCTCCGACTAATACAACAAAACACATGGGGGACACTCTGGTGCTAAATATTGAATTCGAAAGCCACAGCGGCGTGGCAGTCCACCACGTAAATGTGAGAATCTACAAGAAGGCCGACCAGACTGAAATATACGATGCTCCAGAAGAGGCCCATGTGCACGCAATGGAAGGCAAATACATCTTCAAAGATGAGATTGCGATCACTCCGGAAAATGGTATGGAGGGTCACACAGACTGGGTATTGGAGGCTAGAGTATGGGGACATAAGCTAGGTCAGGGTGAAGTTGTGGCAACGCAAGAGTTCCATATTCATCCTTAGAGATCGGTGAGCTTTTTTTAGCAGGGATATCATTATGCTAGATATGCAAGTAGACTGCAGATTTCAGTCTACTTGCTTTCTTTAATTCTTGTTTCTTGGGAGACTGTGCTCTGCTATGATCTTCTAGCACAGCAATACTGTGCACTCGCCAAATCGAGGTAGTCACCAATCTAATTATTCCAATGCAAACTACTCTATGCCGTGCTCATCTTTCAAGTATTGTATAGCTCTTTCCATTACCACATCATTTCCCAGATCGATATCCTGCACAGTATTTTTAATGTAGATATCTGGGACCATTCCCACTCCATCTAAGGTTTTTCCATCTGGTGTTAGGTACATTTGTGTGGAATAAACATACA
>CAZMYK010000451.1:0-4119 GCA_964570435.1 uncultured Saprospiraceae bacterium
ATGGCAAGATGTCAGTTCAGCAATACCTTGACTCTGTGGAAGGTGGCCTAACGGTGACTGACTTCAAGCATGTCAAGTTAGGATAATCAAGATTTTATAGAAAGAGCGAATATTTCATTCGCTCTTTTTTTTTGCTCTACTTCAGTATATTGCGCGAATAACGGAAATGAAACATGGGTCTTAAATACAAACGAGTTCTTCTCAAGCTGAGTGGAGAATCTTTGATGGGTGATCAGCAATTCGGAATTTCTCCCAAAATGTTGGTTCACTATGCTAAGCAAATTAAGCAACTTGTGGATCTGGGTGTGGAAACTGCGATCGTGATTGGAGGTGGAAATATATTTCGCGGACTTCAGGCAGCAGAGTCTGGCATAGAAAGAGTCCAAGGAGACTATATGGGTATGCTTGCCACTTGTATTAATGGCATGGCGCTTCAGTCCGCCATGGAAGCTAAAGGGATTTTTACCAGATTGATATCTGCCATAGAAATGCAGGAAATTGCAGAGCCCTATATTAGAAGGAGGGCCATTAGGCACCTAGAAAAGGGTAGGGTTGTGATATTCAGTGCCGGTACTGGGAGTCCTTATTTTACTACTGACTCCGCTGCAGCATTGAGAGCAAATGAAATCGGCGCAGATGTCATTCTTAAGGGGACTAGGGTAGATGGTATCTACAATGCGGATCCCGAAAAGAACCCAGATGCAGAGCGCTTCAGTCAGATTAGTTTTGCAAAAGTTATTTCTATGGGACTTAAGGTGATGGATATGACGGCCTTCACTCTATGCCAAGAAAATGATCTTCCGATCGTCGTCTTTGATATTGGAGATGACAAGAATCTAGCAAGAATTGTACAAGGAGAAGAGATAGGAACCCTAGTCGAAGGGTAGAAGTCCACAGTAGATATTTTTCCCAATCCTTTCATCTTTTGAGAGCTACATGGTAAAGCCATACTTAAGCATCGAAGGTCATTTCTACATGAGTACCATCTTTACTTTCCACCACTAAGTTTGCATCGAGCTTATCCTTGAAAGCGTGGATCATTTTGAAACCGAACGAGTCACTACTTCCATTGAGCATCTCTGGATCAATGCCTTTTCCATTGTCGGCCACTGTCAAATAGATCTTTTCTTCTTTCTTGTACAATTCAACTGTAAGTTTGCCCTTCTGACTATCTCTAAATGCATGTTTCAAGGAATTACTAATGAGCTCATTGGCAATTAGTCCCAAGGAAATCATCGTATCTACTTCGATGTTGAGATCCTCCACTTTAAGATCTAGTTCGAATTGATCTTGCTTCATCGAGTAGGAAGCAATAAGGCTCTTACATAGTTTGTCAAAATAGGGTTTTGGTTTCACCCCAGTCAAGTTCCCCTCTTGGTAAAGGTTTTGGTGGATGAGGGCCATGCTTTTCACTCGATCCCTTCCTAAGTTTAAGGCCTGGACTGCTGAATCACTTTTCACATAACTTGATTGTAAACTTAGAAGGCTTGAAATCACCTGCAGATTGTTCTTTACTCGGTGGTGGATTTCTTTTAGTAGGAGTTCTTTCTCAGCTAGACTTTGACTTATTGTCGTTTTTTGTTGTTCTAGCTGAGCGTTCAGTTTCTTGATTCGATTACGATTAATGAGGATAATAGATGCAATGCCGGCGAAGGCTCCTAGTCCCAAAAGTGCAAAAATGAGATTTCGGCGATCGCGTTCGATTCTGAGATCCTTGTATTCATTTTCTGCTGAGAGCAAAAGAATTTCTTGCTCCTTTTTCTCAGCTTCATATTTTTTCAAGGCATCTACAAGCCGTTGATCTTGTTCCTGAGAAATAAATGAATCTCTGAGCGAGGTAGATTTTTTATAGAAATTAAAGGCCTCACTTGTGCGTCCTAATTTTTCATAGTATTCGGAAAGAAGCCCAGTAACCACTTCCAATTGCTCGTAGTTCTTGATCTGCTTGCTTTGTTCTAGACCCCGATCGAGGAAGGTCTTACTTTTCGGAATGCGATTAAGTCTAAAATAGGCTTCTCCGAGCGCCGTATTGCCAACTGCATGAATCAGTGGATTGACTTGCTGTGGAACAACCTGAAGAGCCTCCTCCAAGATGGGGATTGCTTCATCGTATTTTTTCTGCTTCACTCGAAGACTACCGAGATTTAGTTTCCCATATCCGGCATAAATAGGTTGCTTCATCTTGTCCATCGCAATGATGGCATCCACGAGAAAAGTATCTGCTTTTTCTAGTAACTCATCCTCCATGTAGAGTCCACCTAGATTAAGCTTGATGATTCCAGTCCACAGTGTATCATTGACTTCCTCGTAAATTTCCAAGGCCTTTTCGAAGTAGAAGGCTGAAGTTTCGGTGTCCTTTCGTACCTGCCATACCACTGCAAGGCCATTGTATCCTTGGGCCTCATCTACAGCTTTTTTATTTGCTGCTGAGTGATTGATAGATGACAAGAATGAGCGAACAGCTTCGTCGTAAAGTTCATTGATATTGTACGAGATACCCAGCATCAAGCCAGTCTTCCCTAGCATGGACTTGAAGCCTTTTTCATGGGCTAGGCTGTCAATTGTTTTGGCAAATGTTAGTGATTGTGGTGGATTCTGATAGTATATTTTGTTAAATACATCTTGAATTTCAAATATGATTCCTTCCTCTGCGTCGGGTTTTTCCAATTCCCTAATCAGTGAATCTATCTGGCTGAAAGAGGAGATAATTGCTAATAGCAAGATGGAAATAGTAAGGCTGGTTTTTCTCATACGAGGTCAAGGATTTTCTTTGTAAATTCTACCCGATTATGCACATCCAGCTTTTGGTAAATTCGCCGTAGATGGGTCTTTACCGTATTCTCCGAAATGAAGAGAACGGATGCTGTTTCCTTGATTGTATGACCTTGCAACATCGTTAAAATTAGTTCGTATTCGCGCTCGCTTAGTTGGCTGCCATACGCCTCGTTTACCTCTTGCAAGGTGGCCACCTTGGAACGATTCTCGCTATTGTGTCTGAGCATCGCCATCTTGACGGTTGTGGCAAGGTTGACCTCTTCGAAGGGTTTGACAAGGTAGCCATATGGCTTCGTCTTCTGTGCTTTGACAAGGGTGCCTTCATCGGCGTAGGACGTCAGATAGATAAATGGCTGCTTGTACTTCTCGTTGATTATTTCCGCGAGATCGATGCCATCTCTGCTTCCACCCACATTGATATCTAGGATGACCAAGTTATACGTTCTATTCTTTAGCATGTCAAGAGCCTTGTCGGAATTATAGGCAATTCCCGCTATGCTGTAGCCTAAGCCTTGCAAGTGCTTGCTGATGTCATTCGCAATGAAGACCTCATCTTCTACTATTAGTATACTAGGGTTAGGCATATCTTAAGGTACAAAAAAAATGTTCTAATTCAATTGGCTGATGGCGTCATCAACTGAGATGGAAATGGTTTCTTGGATCTGAGAAAACAGAATTTCAGCATGTTCCATGTCAATTTTGCTAAATCGCTCTTTTTCTTTTGCGACAAATCCAAGGTTGCTGACTTTCTTTTCCGTCTTGTGACTAGCATTGACTTTTTGGAGGACCTCGCCACTCTTAGAGAATAGCTTGAGACTTACGATTACAGTTGGTTTCATGCCAACTAAGGCTGTGATCGGCTTATTTACACTTACTGATGCGCTGATGAAGTGGTCTGATAGGTCCTTGTCTGCATTCTTCTTGAGCGTCTTCTTAGGGAAGAAAATAAAGGGATAACCGTCTAAGTTGAGGGCGGACTTACTCATCACCCCAACCGTGTTAAGAGGAAGAACATTGTAACCTTTTTCACCTAACTTTTCTCGTAAATAATTTTCAAAATAGGTGATGGTTTTGCTGTTCATCCTCTTCATGAATTTTTCAAACAGCTTTTTCTCCTTTGTTGTCAGCTCATCCTTATCCATAGTTTCTGGGATGGCTTTTTCCACATTTGCTGAGAGGTAAGAGTATGCAATTCTTTGGTCCTGGGCTTGCAGGGTGAAGGTTATAAAGAAGAAGCAAAAAACAAGTACTGTACTATTTTTCATAATTGATTTTTTTAAAGTGAATATTGGATAAGGAATTTTATCAGAAGCCATAAGAATCATCAGCTTAGAACTAAAAATT